>JAKEEL010000159.1 GCA_022616595.1 Methylococcaceae bacterium | reverse complement strand
TTTTTCCCTTTCCCAAACCGACCGCTTTCCCAGAATGTAAGGCCATCCAGTTCGGATACCGGTGATGAATGCTGCGCGAGCGCCTTGCGCACCCATTCGACCGGCACCGCATAGAAGTGGCCTCCGCTTTCGTCCTTGAGCATGAAGGTCGGCAGTGCGATCAGGTCACCCTGGGCCGTGAACAGCGCACCGCCGCTGGTGCCGCGCATGAAGCCCGCGTCTGTCTCCAGAATAAAATCATCGCCCAGTGCATGCAGCTCGCGGACCACGCCGCGTACCATGCCAAGCCCGACGGCCGATGGGAAACCGAACACAAAGATTTCGTCCCCCGGCGAAACCTGGCTGATCTTCCCGAGCCGGGCCGCGGGCAGCTTCAGATTCAGCGTATGCAAGATGCAAACATCCTGTTCCGGCAGCGCCGATTGGGCGACTACCGGGTAACCGGAGATGCCTTTTGATACGACGATCGAGTTGGCGGAACGGGTTACATGACAATTGGTTGCGACCCGGTCCTGCGCCACCACGACACCGGAACCCATGGAGACCCGGCCGGTACTCGAATCGGCCATGACTTTGACCACGCTGCGGCCCAACATGAGGTTGGGTACGCTTTCCGCAACGGCAGCCGCCCAACTCAGCAAACATGCCAGCATCAATGCCGTTTCGGCCGCCGCCCTGCAACACAGACGACCCGAAAGCATCGGGAATCCGAATACTTCACGTTCCGCGTTCAAAATAAATAGGGGTACTCGGCATTGAAGCCATGCACTTTGGCTTTCGGTTTAAAGAAAGGCGGCTCCCAGGAACCGCTCGTCGTACTGGACAGACAGCCGGACAGCCAGATGGCCTGATTTCGGATGGGTGTCACGTAAGCATAAATTTTGCCGTCGGCGCATTCGGCGACATCACCGATCGCAAAGATATCCGGATCGCTGGTCGTGAGTTGTTGGTCAACCCGGATCCCGCGATTGACCGCCAGCCCGGCCTCCCGCGCGAGATCGATCCGCGGGTTGAATCCGCACGCGATGATGAGTGCATCGAAACCGCTTCTTTCTCCACCCGCGTAGATCACGGTGATTCCATCCCCGCGCGTTTCGAAACGCTGCACCGCGCAATCGAGTTCGACTTTGATGCGCGAATTCTCGAGTACGGTCAGAAGGCTCTTGGAATCTCCGTCCACGAGCTGCCGTTCCATCAATCGGGGCATCGCATGAAACAAATGTACAAAATCCCCGGCTGCCGCGAGATCCGAAGCAACTTCACAGCCGATCAGGCCTCCCCCGATCACGGCCCAGTGCGGTATTTTTTTCAGTAGACGCCAGCCGTTCCGCAAGGACCGCAGTTCTTTCAAGTCGTCGAGGCTGTTCAGTACGTAATACCGCACTTCGATGGAACGGAAAGGCGGCGGAATCAACGCGGCCGATCCGGTCGCGAAAACCAGCTTGTCATACGAAAGCCGGCAGTCGGTTTCCCGGTCCCGGATTTCGACCGTCCTGGCGGCCCGGTCGAGCCGGGTGACATCGACACCGGCTTTCACCGTGATGCCGGCCGCTTCCAGTGCCGCAAACGGCTTCATGATGATTTTGTCTTCGATATCCTCGCGTGTGAAACCGTGGGAAAGCAAAGGACGGGAATAATAGCCGTGTGTTTCCCGGGTCACCAGCGTGACCTTGCAATCCTGTCGGCGTTTGAGTATTTCTTCGGAAAAGGTCACGCCGCCGATTCCCGATCCGATGACGACAATATGCATGATGCTCCGGATTGTCCGATCGCCAATGCTGTGCTTCGTACCTCAGCACATCCTACAATGGATTATTACTATAATAAGTCAGGACATCTCAATTCGGTTTACATGGGTTCGAAATCGCTCTTCGCCGCACCGCATTCCGGGCAGACCCATGTATCGGGGACATCGTCCCAGAGGGTTCCGGGTGGAATTCCACCGTCCGGATCGCCGTCTGCTTCATCATAAACATGTCCGCAGACCACACATACATACTTTCTAAATTCGGTCATCTTGTTTCCTCCGAGCTGTAATTAACATGAGCGTCAACTTCGAATCGATCGGGGCTTCACCCGTTGCAGCGGGGTATTCTGCGCAAAAATTCGGCAGGCGTAAACACTTCGTGTGATTTCCAGCGCGAATCCGGGCTTAGGGTTTAAGGCCCTGGGACGATTCGATCGTTTCGCGCTCGGATTGCGTAAACTGTTTCAGGCGATATCCATGCCATTCGGAATCCGGACCATTTCGACACATTCCGTATCGAAATGGCGGAATGATGCGAGGAATCATGTAACGCAGATCGGTAAACCAGACGCATACCGGGTATCGTTCCCGGTCGATTCGATAGACCACCGGCAATACCGCGAAACGGCGGAAACGCTTCATGTCTTCATGACGCCATGCAGCGTGAACGATTTCCCGGCCCGGTCCCGGAATTCCGGGTTTTCTCCGCCATCTCCATTGCAGCGTTTCCTTGTTTCGATACCGGCCAAGCCCGCTTCGGTCCGACGGGTCCAGAACGGACAATATGTCGCGCAGCCCCGACAAATCCAGCAGGGCAAGCCGATAGCCGGAACTTGTTTCGATGACCAGAATTCGGTGAAACGGTGACAGCGGGTGCGGGATCGCATGAATTTTCTGAACGGAAACCGTCCGCAGGTTTTCGCCGATACGAATCGCGGCCGATTGTGCGATCAGCGTCAATCCCAAGTAAAGTCCGAGGAAAAGCATCCCGACGCGTGCGAAAACCCTGCGATAAAAGCTCAGTAGCAGGCTGAGCGAAGCAATCGCGGCGATCCAGAGATCCGCGTCATAGGCCAGATCGAGCGCGATTCGAGTATCGCTCCAAGGCGCGAAAATCCGGGTCCCGTAAACCGTAATCAGATCGAACAGGATGTGTAACAATAAACCCAGGCCGCACAGCCGGATCAACTCCATGCGCAAAGCGGAACGGCCAGCGGCGACCGATAAAAGCAGCCCGAGTAAACCCGCCCATAAGGGTAACAGCAACAATGAATGGCTGATTCCCCGGTGCCATTCGGTGATGAATCGGTACGGATCGACCAGGAATCCCGCATAGTCCATGTCCGGGAACGCCGAAGCCAAGGCGACGGCCGTTAGCCGCACGCGTTCGCTCAAGCCCGAGCCGGCATAATAGCCAGGTCGCGGCACCCTGACCGCCAGCGCCCCGATGACCGCATGGGTCACGGTGTCCAATGATGCCCCGGTGCGGTTTTATGTTTCGAACAGGACAGCAATCCGGGAAAGTCTTTGCGCCCGTTTCAGGTGTCCTTGCAGAAAGGCGCGGGTTTTCTGCTGCTCCCGTGAATCATCGGTCAACCAATAAGCAAACGTGAGCAGATAAATACCGGTTAGCAGCGTTTCGCCTAAAATACGGCACAGACCGGTGGTTTCAAGCCGCGCCGCTTCGCGGAACCACTGCACCGTACGGCTGACCCGCATGAGTCCCTGTACCTGCAGGTGCAGATGGCCGAACTCCAGTTTGTAGGCCATCATCTGGCGGGTTATGCGATGATGCGACGACAATCGATCGAACCAGATCATCATGACGTGTTCCAATCGCTCACCCTTGGAGAGGCTAAGGAATTCGCTGCCCGGACTGAACTCGAGCAGGGACGAATCGGCTCGGTCGAACCAGGCCTCGACCAGATCATCTTTCTGCGGGAAATATCGACGGATCCTGTCCAGGGTAATGTTCAACCGGCTCGCCAATTGATACAAATGCAATCTTTCCCAGGAAGTGGACTCGGCCATTTCCAATGCGGTATCGAGTATGAGGTCGGCGGTAATTTCGTTCATTGCGCTTCACCTAAGGATCATGGAGTGTTTTGGCCGCCCCGAAAAACCAAGGAAATGTCGGATACGCCGAAGGAGGCGCATCAATTGCGAATGATGCGCTTGAAGACGGTATCTACGACGTACCTTCATCGTAATGTTGGTCATCATCGATTGGACAACGCGGATCGCCGGATGATGACTGGTTCGCAAGAAAATTCAGAATCGCCTCCGCGACCGGCAGCGGATTTTCCAGATGCAGATGGTGGCCTCCGGGCAGCTCGATCACGGAAATTTTCGCGACCGAAACGATGCGCTCGATCGAACCGAAGCGGTCGACAATGCCGCCAATCGCCTTGATCAGAAGAGTCGGCGCCGATATCGAACGCAGAAACGCGAGAACCTGGGGTTCCGTGAGGTACAAGGGCGAGGGCAGGGTCAATCGGCGATCATGGCGCCAACGATAACCGCCCGCGGTTTTTCGGAGCCCTCGCCTGACCAAAAGTTCCACCGATTTCGAACTCATCTCTCCGACCCGTCGTCTCGCTGCGATCGCGGTTTCGATATCCGGATAGGTTCTGGATTCTCCTTTCGGCGGATTCCTGTGCTGAAGCAAGGCCTGACGGAGCTGTTTCGGGGCATCTCCGGGACTGTTTGAAATGGGTCCGATCCCGTCGATCAAGATCAGTTGCGTGATCCGTTCCGGAACGGCTCCGGCGACAATGCTCGCAATCGCAGCCCCGAGCGAATGTCCGATCATCCCGAAGCGGTTCCATCCGAAGGCGTCCGCAGCATTCAATACATCCTCCGCATAATCGATCAAGTGGTAGCTACCACGCGGGCTGCGGTGCATCGATTTACCGTGACCCGGAAGGTCGATCGCGATCAGATGACAGCCCGGTAAGTTATTTCCGAGCATGGAGAAACTCGCGGCATTATCGAGCCATCCGTGCAGGGCCAAAAAGGGCGAATCCGAGTCCTTACCCCATTCGAGGCCGGCCAGAATACCGGTTTTGGTTTCGAGTTCGATCTCGTCCGGAATCATTTCAATTGCAAGCGTGAATTTCCGTTACATCCGGGTATGCCGGTCGAAACCTTTCTCCGCAAATATCACCGATTGGTCCTCCAGTCGAACCAGAAATCTTTGCAGATTGAACGGCTCTTGGCTGCGGTCGTTTTCCGGATGCCATAAGTGCAGTACCGGGACAGCATGGCGTCCCGTTTTCCGATGGACCCCCGCATGAATCAGGCGGATCACGAGATCGGAATCTTCATATCCCCATCCCTGATACGTTTCATCAAAGCCGTTGACTCGCGTAATATCGTCCCGCCACATCCCGAGATTGCAAGTCTTCGCTTTTTGCCATTGGGTTTTATGGAGCCGCCTCATAAAACCCAAAGGCAATCGGACAAGGCTGGTGCACCGGTTGATTTTTCTGGTTAAGAACAGCCGAAGAAAGAAGAAAAACGATTTCCGGTATAAACGAATGCCCTTGTTCAGCACTTCTCCGGTATATTCCCTCGACAGTAAAATGCGATTTCCGGGTACGAAGTACCCGGGTTCCGCGAGCTTGCGATGCATCGCGATGAAATCCGGGAAGACCACGCAGTCACCGTCCATGAACACGATGTAATCTCCGCGGCTCCTGGCGACCGCCTTGTTTCGGATGGTT
>JAKEEL010000158.1 GCA_022616595.1 Methylococcaceae bacterium | reverse complement strand
GTACCGTACCTTTGCACCAGCTTACCCCTGACCGGCCAGTGTAATCGTCCTTGCAAGTTCAAAAAGGATTGCTTGGTACCGGGATCATACGGCGCTTCCTTGGCCGCCATTTCCACGGACTGGATCAAGCTCTGCAACTGGTGTTCGTCCTGCTTGAGCAGTTTGAGTTCGGAATTGCGGTCGCGATAGTCGCGGTCCAGTTTGGCCAATAACAGGTTGCGGGCCTTGCGCGACTCTTCGAGCGAATCGGCTTCGGCCTCCTTGTCCTGCTGCAAGCGGTTCAGACGCTCGGTGCCGGCCAAAAGTTCCTGTTCACTCGTCTTCAATTCTTCGAGTACCGCGTGAAATGCCTTGATCTCGGCAACCCGTGCGTTATTGAAATAATTGTGATAAGCGAGTTGGCGGCCGGCCTTCGACGGATCGTCCTGATTCAAAATCATTTGCAATCGTTCCTGTCGCCCCATTGCGTGAGTCGCCCGGATCTGCCCGACCAATGAAGACTTATACCCGGTCATTTTCCGTTGGCTAAGGTCCCTGTCCCGACGCACTTTTTGAAGTCGCTGTTCCTGTGCGGCAATGTCGTCCTTGACGCGCTTCAGCGCGTTGAAAATGTTTCCATACAAGCGCTCATTATCCCTCAGTTCGGCACGCACGGAATTTTTCTTATTTTCCAAGTCGTCGAGCGTACTTTGCAGCAATCGGATCCGCCCCTGCAAGACCTCGAGTTGCTTCTTCTTTTCCTCGGTTTCGACCTCGCTCCATCCCGATTCGGGGCATCCCGTAAAAACCAGGCTAAATACAATGATAAACCGGATTACCCGCATGTCGTCTTTCTTCCAAGAGAGACCGGCCGGTCATTTCCGGGGGTTTCTTCAATCCCATCAATTCCAGAAGGGTCGGCGCGACATCGGCCAGATTTCCGCCATCCGATAATTTTCCCGCCCCGCCGAAGTAAACCAAAGGAACCGGATTCAAAGTATGCGACGTCGCGGCCTGTCCGCTGACCGGATCGAACATTTGCTCCGCATTGCCGTGATCGGCCGTGATCAGCATCTGTCCTCGCGCGGTTTTGACAGCCGCCGTAACCCGGCCCAAACAGGCGTCAATCGTTTCGACCGCGGCGACCGCGGCCGGGATCACCCCGGTATGCCCGACCATATCGCAATTGGCATAATTGCAGATGATCGCCCCGTAGTGTCCTTCGCGCAAGGCTTCAACCAGACGATCGGTGACCTCGTAAGCGCTCATCTCGGGCTTCAAATCATAGGTCTTGACCTTCGGCGACTCGACAAGCAGTCGGGATTCTCCGGGATAGGGTTCTTCGATTCCGCCGTTGAAAAAGAAGGTCACATGCGCGTATTTCTCGGTCTCCGCCAATCGCAGCTGTTTGATGCCGAGCTTGGAAAGATATTCACCGAAACAATTGATCACCTGATCGCGCGGAAACGCGACCGGAAAATTGAACCCATAGTGGTAGGAGGTCAGCGTGACCAATCGGCCGAGACGCGGCACGCGCTCGCGCGCGAAGCCCCGGAAATCGGTTTCGGTCATCGCCAGGACCAGTTGGCGAACCCGATCCGCCCTGAAGTTCATGAAGATCACGACATCGCCATCCTCGATCCGGACCGGTTCCTCCCACTCCGGAACGATCGCGGTGGGATGCACGAATTCATCGGTTTCACCGTGCTCATAGGCCTGCATCAGCGCTTCCATCGCGCTCCGGCAAACCCGTTCCGCTTTTCCCTGAACAATCAGCGAATAGGCTTTTTCGATGCGCTTCCAGCGGCTGTCGCGATCCATCGCGTAGAAGCGTCCGATCAACGACGCGATGCGGCCCCTATCCGCCTTGTTGAATACCGCCTCCATCTCTCCGATGGAAGCCATCGCGCTTTTCGGAAGCGTATCCCGGCCATCGAGGAATCCGTGCACATAGACCTGCTCGGCGCCGCGCTGAAAACAAAGTTCGGTGACCGCATGGATATGGTCTTCGTGGCTGTGCACACCGCCCGGTGATAAAAGTCCGAGAATATGAACCGCCTTACCATCCGAAACGGCTTGATCGATCGCAGTACAAAAAACCGGGTTGGATTGAAATTCCCCGTTCTCCAGCGCGGCCTTGATGCGCGTGTAATCCTGAGGAAGCAATCGTCCCGCACCGAGGTGCAGGTGCCCGACTTCCGAATTTCCCATCTGATTTTCGGGTAATCCGACGACGGAGCCGGAACAATCGAGACGGGTATGCGGACAATTCTTCCAGAGGGAATCCCACACCGGTTTATGGGCCATTGCAATGGCATTATTCTTGTTGGATGCGTTGCAACCAAACCCATCCAATATCAGTAACACCGTGGGTTTGATCGAATCCGATTTCAAGATTGTATCTCCGATCACGATTGTGTGTCCTGTAAACTATAGCGTACGGGAGCCACGGGGTCGTGTGCGTTCCGCGAAACAGGCAAAAAAAAGTTCATTATTCTATCTTTTTTTTGAGCGCGCGTCGTGTTCGTTTCAAAGCCCAAAAACCGGTTGCGGATTTCGGGGACTCTTGGACGGTGGTTACAACTGGAAAAACGGAGTAATCTGAGCAAATTTCCTTCCGAGTCCATTCAAGTATTCCAACTGTCCAAGGTAGCGAGCATGTGTGCGGCGGATGCAGAAAGCCACAAGACTCCGCGGGTCTATGCGCAACAGGTGGCACAACTTTACCGCCACGTGCCCTTGACCACCGCCTTCAACCTTCTGAACGGCCTGATCCTGGTTGTCGCGCAATGGTCGCAAATTCAAACGAGCACACTGCTCGCCTGGCCTTCCGTCTGCTTGAACCGGATACCATGTTTTCGACCTACATGGCCGGCATGACCCTGTTGTACCTGATCGGCATATCGATTGCCGCACGCGGCGTCAATCGAACCATCCTGGCGGCGCTATCCCTGCGCTACGACAATCGGGCACTCAGCAAAGAGATCAGCAATCGCCAAGCCGCGGAAAATGCATTGTTCGAGGAGAAGGATAGACTGCAAACGACTTTGGCGGCCCTTGCCGAAGGGGTCGTGATTATCAATGAAGGGTCGCAGATCGTTTATCTCAATCCGGCTGCTGAACAGCTTTCCGGCTGGAGTAGCGAGGAAGCTTCCGGTTTGGCGGTGGAGGCGGTTTTTCGCGGGTTGAACGAAAGCACGGGACAAATAATGATTTCAGCGATGCGGGAGTCGCTGAACCGGGGGCGCCCCGCCGAATCGGATTGCCTGCTGATTTCAAGACACGGCGATAAACGTCTGGTCAAGGAAATCGCAACCCCGCTGAAAAGCCGCTCTGGAGACATCGCGGGAGCCGTCGCGGTGCTGCGCGATATAACTTCGGACCGGCGCCACAGCCGCGAATTGGCTCATCAGGCCAATCATGACGCGCTGACCAAACTACCGAACCGCTTGCTGTTATGGGATCGCCTCAACCATGCGATCGAGAAGGCCAGCCGAGACTCCGTCTCAATTAAACTTTTTGCGCAGGAGAAATTGCGATGGTTATCAGGGATACTACTTCAGCCAGCCGCTGCCGTCCAAGGACCTGTCCAGATTACTGCAAACCCGCCTCGTGAACCAAGATGCACGCTAGGTACCGGCCTGGAATCCGAGCGGCCGGCGCTGCTTGCCGGGCGGTTGAGGCTTATTCGATGATATAGGTCCGGGCAAGGTGACGATATTGGTCGACCTGACTCACCTCCCAGTCCCGGTCGAAGCCCATTTCGGCCGCCATGAGTTGCGCGACCCCGGGGGCCGTCTCAACGCTGGCCTTCGCATTGATGATCAGACAGCGGGTCCGTCTGGACAGGACATCTTCGACCGTTCTGGCCATTTCGTTGCGAACCGCCCAGACCACTTCCGCGCCGATAATCGGGAGATCCGGATGTAATTTCAACCCGAGATCGCGGTTGCGCCGGGCCAGATCTTGAATCGCCGGGGCATCGCAACCATACCACGACAATGGCTTGAATTCGGCCGCATCAGGATGGTAACCGTGAATCCTGAGATTCTCCGTGACGCACGGCCTGAATTCCAGTCCGGCCAGAACCAGCGCCTTGTCGATCGCGTCCTCGGCCATTCTACGGTAGGTGGTCCATTTGCCGCCGGTCACCGTCAACAGGCCGGAACGCGAAATCAGGATCGAGTGATCGCGCGAGAGTTTCGCGGTGTTTTCGTCGTGGACATCCCCGACCAAAGGTCTGACCCCGGTAAATACGCTGAGCACGTCCGAGCGGCCCGGGTCCCGGTTCAGATAGCGTGCGGCGTATTCCAACAGGAATGCGATTTCCTCGTCCCGAGGCCGGGGCTCGATCGGCACCTCGTCGATCGGGGTGTCGGTCGTGCCCACCATGACGCAATCGCGCCACGGGATCAGAAAAATCACACGTCCGTCGCGGGTATGCGGCACCAGTATCGCGGTATTGCCGGGCAGGAAGGAACGCGGCAGCATCAGATGAACACCCTGGCTCGGGGCGATGACCGGTGCCGCGCCGGGAAAATCCATGACGCGAATGGCATCGCAGAAAGGGCCGGTCGCATTGATCACGGCTTTGCCCCTGAGTTCCAGCATTTCACCTTTTTCGACATCGACCGCCAGCACCCCGCTGACGACATTATCCTGTTTCTGCAATCCCGTGACATTCACGTAATTGACCAGGGCCGCACCCTGCTCTGCCGCGGTGCAGGCCAGATGGATCGCGAGGCGCGCATCGTCAAATTGTCCGTCGTAATAAATAATCCCGCCGCGCAGCCCGGATTGTTCGATGGTCGGGATCAAGGCCAGCGTATCCTCCCTGGACAGAAGCTCGGATTTGCCGAAGCCGAGCTTGCCCGCCATGATGTCGTATAGCTTCAGACCGATCCCGGTCCAGGGTGCTTCCCACCACTCGTAGGTGGGTACGATCAGCGGCAGATTGGAAACCAGATGCGGCGCGTTTTGACGCAGGATTCCGCGTTCCTTGAGCGCTTCGATGACCAGTGAAAAATTGCCCTGTTGCAGGTAACGGACGCCGCCATGCACCAATTTCGTGGAACGGCTCGAGGTGCCCTTGGCGAAGTCGCTGCGTTCCAAAAGTACGGTCTTGTATCCGCGCGATGCCGCATCGACCGCACAACCGAGGCCCGTGGCGCCCCCGCCGATGATGATCAAATCCCAGCAATCCGGATTTTCCCGGATTCGATCCAGCATTTCATCGCGCTTCATCCGGGTTTCCATTCGGAACGCTTGGTCTCGCCCGGGCTTAGCCGGCATGCGGGATGCGGCTCAGCGATCGCTGCACGGCTTCCGCCCATTGTGATCGCAGCACCTGTCTTTCGGCCTTCTGCATCGCGGGTTCGAAGCGCCGATCGATCGCCCAGTGGCTCTGGATGTCATTTCGGTCCTTGAAGACTCCCGTGGCCAGGCCCGCGAGATACGCCGCGCCGAGCGCCGTAGTTTCGGTAATTCGGGGCCGAAGGGTCGGCGTCGCGCTGATATCGGCCTGCAACTGCATCAATAGATTGTTGACACAGGCGCCTCCGTCCACACGGATTTGATCGATCGGCATTCCCGCACCGCGCTGCATGACCTCCAGAATATCGGCGACCTGGTGCGCGATTCCTTCGAGCGCCGCGCGCGCGATATGGCCCTTGTTCGATCCGCGCGACAGCCCGGAAATGGTCCCTCTCGCATAGGGGTCCCAGTACGGTGCTCCGAGACCCGTGAATGCGGGGACCAGGTACACGCCGCCGTTGTCCTCGACGCTTTGCGCCAAGGCTTCGATCTCGCTCGCCGAATGAATCAGACCCAGTTCATCGCGCAACCATTGCACCACCGCCCCGCCGATATAAATGCTTCCTTCCAACGCGTACTCGGTCCGGTTATCCAGCTTCCAAGCGATTGTCGTGAGCAATCCGCTTTCCGGCGCAGGGGACCTCGAACCGACATTCATCATGACGAAACATCCGGTTCCATAGGTGCTCTTGACCATGCCCGGCTTGTGACACAATTGGCCGAACAGAGCCGCCTGCTGGTCGCCGGCGATCCCCGCAACCGGTATCGAGAGGCCCGGAATCCCGAGGGTGGTTGCGCCGTAAATCTCACTGGAATTTCGGACCTCGGGCAGCATCGAGGGCGGGATCCCGAATATCGATAACAGCTCCTCGTCCCATTCCCCGGTGTGGATGTTGAACAGCATCGTGCGCGAGGCATTGCTCGCATCGGTGATGTGCAGTCTTCGGTCGCTGAGTTGGTAGGCCAGCCAGGAATCGACCGTACCGAATGCAAGTTCTCCTTTGGCGGCGCGCGATTTCGCTGCGGAAACATTCTCGAGAATCCAGCGGATCTTGCTCGCGGAGAAATAGGGGTCCGGAATCAGGCCGGTTTTGTCCCGAATCAGCTTTTCCAGCGGCCCTGCTTTCAATGACTCGCAAAATTCCGCGGTACGCCGGTCCTGCCAGACAATCGCGTTGTAGACCGGTTCTCCGGTCTTTTTGTCCCAGATCAGTGTGGTTTCGCGCTGGTTGGCGATCCCAACCGCGGCGATGTCTTGCCGAACGATGTCGGTTCGATTCAAGACTTCCCGGGCCACCGCGAGTTGCGTGGCCCAGATTTCGGCGGGCTCATGCTCGACCCAACCGGGGTTGGGATAATATTGCTTGAATTCTTTCTGCGCAACCGCGAGAACGGCCCCTTCGGAACTGAATAGAATGGCCCGCGAACTGGTGGTACCCTGGTCGAGTGCGAGAATGGAAGTCAACGTCTCTACCCCGTTTATGGATTCCGACTTGCAATGGTGTCGCTTCGCGGCGGGGGTCACAAAATCAGTTTCCCGCAAGCGCTTTTTGGACGATTCTGGTCGCGTTTCCCTGCAATTTTAAACCGAGCGCGGCGTTACGGGCTTGCGGTGACATTTTGTCCCAGGTTTTCTGGACGATCGAAATGATTTTTTCTTCGTCGCCGTAATCGTCGACGAAATCATTGAAATAACTTTCGAGGAACACCAGACAGGCCACGTCTTCGATGGTCTGGGCGTCCGGGTCTTTTTTCAAACCGCGTTTCCTGAGAATGCGTTTGACTTTTTTGATGCTGTCCTCGTCGTATCCGCACTGAGCCATGATCGCCGCGGCTTTTTCTGCATGAAAGGAATACAGTCCGGTGCGCCATTCGAGATATCCGACGCGAGTCTTCGGGTATCGGCTTCTTGGAATCATCCATCGGCAGATATGTTGCGCCCGCGCCGCGATTTTCAACAAATCCGAAGCATCCGGCCGCAATTTTTCGAGCCAGGCGCTCATGCGTTCGCTATACAGCAATTCTTTGGCGCAATCGCGGCCGTTCCAGCGCTCCCGATTCGGGTCTGCGCTATTGGCCTGATCGATCAATCGGATTGCGTCTCGATAGGGCTGACTGGACATGGTCATACTCATCGTACCTCGAATCTCGGCGGAGGGATTCCCCGCTGTTATGCCGCGAATTCCGCCGCCGCAAGCGTCCCGGGCGTGTGTTCGCGGCAGATCTTTTCGCTATCGGCCAGGCTCAGCCGTTCCGTGGTCAGGCCGCAATGATAGCGGCTTCCGTCCGAACGGAAGAAACTGCAGCTCTTACATACACCGAACGTTCTGGATTGATTGGCCCGCTGCAATTCTCTGAGCATGCGCGTCAGAAGTTCGGCCATCTGATTGCGGTCGGTCTCGCCGAGACGCTCGCTGGCCTCATGAAACATGCTCGGCGGCCAGCAGGCCGAAAGTAACTCGTGGCCGGATTTCGACACCTTGAGATGCTGCACCCGTTTGTCGCCGGCATCGATGACTTTCGTGATATAGGCCTTCCTTTCTAGCACCTTGAGCGTCTGAGACACGGTTCCTTTGGTCGCTCCGAGATAGTCCGTCACCGCGGCCGAGGTATCGCTGTACCGGTTGCAGCGAGCCAGATAGTCCAATGCCTGCAGATGGACCGGCTGCAGGCCCAGATCGTTGCCGGCCTTGCGGATCTGGGTTCGCAACAGATTGCCGATTCGCTCAATCAAGGGGTACAAGTTTGCATTATCCATAACATTGAATTCGGGTGACGATTGCGGAAAATTGGGGTCCATTCAAGTTAATAAACTCGATGGCTCACAGCGATCGACCCCCGGACTTCCGCAATCACCGGGAATCCCGGAAGTTTGTGAGCATTCCATAATATCGATTCGCTATAAAGTGCCACGTCTTTATCACTAAAAGATAACATATTTTCGTGCTTGACCGGCTTTTTTCTTGGCCTGATTCCTCGTGACGGCTTGGAAAAATCAATCAATACGAATGGGTCGTGATCGGAAGAAACCTCGCGGCCCGATCGCCTTAATGTTTCGAATCAAAACATTGTTGACAAGTTCCGCCCTGTCCGTCGCGACCGCATCGAAAGCGATGTTTGCCGCGATGAAGGAGAAGGGCTGGCATGAGGCACGCTTGCTCGGATTTACCGATGTCTTATTCAATCCGTCCGAAAACGCGCCCCGGGATGAATTCGAGAAGACGGCAAAAACCAAGCTGCTCGAGGGCGCGGCTGCCTATGAGGAAGTGGCTAACATCAAAGGTCGCGACTATCTGCGCATGGCGACTTCGGTCCCGGTCGTGATGGAAAGATGCGTGATGTGCCATACCAACTTCAAAGACAAACAGGGCGCGATCGGGGCGATCAGTTATACGGTGCCCTTGATTCAGTGACCGGCTCTCTTTGGGAGTACTGCTTGTACAGGGACGTACTTTTCTTCTTAACCTTGGAGCTTGAGGCCGTCGAGACCTTGCGGCCGGGCGGTTCGAAGCAGACCTCGATTGGTTATTCCGAAGTAGGTTTTGACACGAAACCAAGGTTGCGGTAAAAATTACGCTGCCAGGATCGAATGCCAAGAGGAAATAATAATGAGAATCCGGTCGCTCCAGACAACCCTGTTGCCATGGATCAGTCTGTCTCTGACGTTTGCCGCCGCCCTCGCAACCGCGGCGGACCAGCCCGATATCGATGATCTGAAATCCCGCTATTACAAAGAGCATCCGGGTAAGGGCAAGTTTTCCGAACATTGGCAGCCCATCGATATCCAAAAGTACTGGAACCCCAAAGATTTTTATAAGCCGCCCGCGAGCGTCCCGCCGATCGAGGCGTCCGGGAAGGATTGCATCGGATGCCACAAAGCACTGACTCCGGGTGCCTACCATGCCTGGCAAAAAAGCGCGCACGCGCGGTTGAATTCGATCCGGATGCTGGATGAAAAAGACTCTCGCTTCTACAAGAAAGAAAAACTGGCCGAGATCGAAGCGAATCTGGTCCGGCAGGGACTGCTCGAAGAGAACCAAATGCTCGATGAAGTCGGCTGCATCGACTGCCACGGCAAAGTCGGAGCAGAATCGATCGATCACGTCAAGGAACTCGTGATGCCGGATCGCGCGGTGTGCGGGACCTGCCATGTTCAGGAATTCGCGGAGGCCGAATCCGAAAAAAATCAGGAATGGCCGCAACAGCAATGGGGCAAGGGTCACCCCTCCCATGCGGTCGACTGGAAAGCCAATGTGGAGAACGCGGTCTGGGCCGCGATGCCGCAACGCGAGATCGCGCAGGGCTGCGATATGTGCCATTACCAGCAAAATAAATGCGACGGTTGTCATACTCGGCATACATTTTCGGTCGCCGAAGCGCGGCAACCGGAAGCCTGCGCGACGTGTCACAACGGGGCCGACCATAACGAATTCGAAAATTACCTGTTGTCCAAGCACGGGACGGTCTATCAGACCCAGGGCCGTCAATGGGATTTTGAAGTCCCCTTGAAGGATGCGCTCGGCAAAGGCGGCTATACCGCGCCGACCTGCCAATACTGTCATTTCGAATTCGCGGGGGAGTTTTCACATAACCTGGTCCGCAAAGTACGCTGGGCCTTCAACCCGACACCGGAAATCGCCAAGAACCTCGATCATCCGTGGTTTGAGGAACGCAAGGAAGCCTGGACGGCGACCTGTTCCCACTGCCATTCCGCGACTTTTGCGGGTTCCTATCTGGATACCGCGGACCGGGGAACGATTCAGGGCATCGAGGTCGAGCAGGAAGCCAAAAAGGTGGTTCAGGCTTTGTATGACGATGGTTTGCTGCCCGGCCAAAAGACCAACCGTCCCCTGCCTCCGAAGCCCGAGAGCGATTCGCCGGGGGGATTCTTCCAGTTATTCTGGGCGCGCGGTAACAATCCGAGCCGCGTGGAGCGTACTTACGCGGACATGTGGGAACATGACCTGATCAAGCTCTACAAAGGTTTATTCCACGTGAACCCGGGCGGATTCACCTATACCGAAGGCTGGTCGGAACTGATGCGCGACTATGCCGAAATCATGGATGAGAATGTCCGGCTGCGCGACAAGGCCTCCGAACCCGCGGCGGCGCAAAAATCCTCGCGGACGGATACGGGTCAAACCTTCGAAGTTGCTGGAGCCGCGGCATCGGATGTCGGTCTGCGTTTGGTCCTCGGAACATCGATGGTTTATGGAGGCTTGCTGTTGTTCCGGCGGAACCGCAAAAAGAAATAGTGCGGGATCGGTCTCGCCTGATCGGATTGCTGGCGGCAGCTTTGCTGGTGATCGCGGGAGCTTGGATCCTGGTTTTCGGGATACCCGGAATGGTGACCGAGCCGGTTTCAGGAGTTCAGTACCGGAGAATCGGTGGATTGGCTCCGGGAACGGCCGGTTTCCCGGACCATGAAGGCTATTTCCGGATCCGTGGAATCGACCGGATCGCGGTTTCAATCGGGAACGCGCGCCCGTTTCGGGTTGACGTCGCCCACTATCGGAATATTTCGGATCAAGCTCGGCAGGCGCTGATTTTTTTGCCCGACGAATCGACCACAACGCCAATCGCGCTCGACACGGATGTGAGCCGGCTGCGCTGGCGAGCCTGGCTCGATGCGAGCCGTTTCCTGCGTGGCTCCCTACCCGCTAAAAGGCTGTTCATGGCCTGGTGGGACAACGCCCAAAGAATCGATCTCTTGAGTGGAGAGAAAACCTGGATCGACGCGCCGGTCGAGGCCGCGTTCGGTCTCGGACAACGGGATTTTTGGCGGTATGTCAGCGGTGGTTTCACACAACGCAGCGAACCCTCGATACAATTGGCCGGCTGGTTGCTGTCGGACGCGGAAGAGTCGCTTCAAGCGATCGAAAAGGCGGTGGAACCTACAACAGAACTTTATTTTCTGGCGGGTATTGACGACTTGGCGCGCTTGTCGGAAATGCATGCCCTGAGCGGAAAGCCGGTTCCCTTCGAGACCTGCGTGTTCCGTGCCGATGAAAATATTCACCGTTTGATTTCCAGCGTCAAGCGCTGGGCGCGGGAAAAAGCGAATGGCAGTTACCTGGTTCAAGATCTCGCGGGGTCGGGGGTCCGGGCCTGGCGTATCGCAACGGTCGAGGGCGAAAAGACACTTCTCGCGCGATTGTTGCCTTTCACCTCATCCCTGGCCAGGCCCCTCAAGACTCTCGATCTGGTCCACCGCTCCGATTGGAGTGGTTATCTTTCCATTTTCCGCAGGAATTCCGCTCGGGCTGAAAGGCTTGCGCGACAGGCGAATACCCGGTAAGTTGATAGGAATCGAAGGGTCGGCCCGGACCCGAAACGTTGCGATCGACTTTCCTTCGGATGATCCGGGTTCTTCCTGCTCAATTCTTAATGCACGGTTTTCAGCGACCGACTCACAGGAATCAACGAATGGAACAGAAAAACGTATTTGGTGAACGCATCGAAGAATGTTCTTGCAAGCCGATGACCGGATTCACGCGCAGCGGAAGCTGCGAATCGGGTCCGGAGGATCTCGGTTCCCATACGGTGTGCGTTCAAGTGACCCAAGCTTTCCTGGAATTCAGTCGGTTCCGCGGCAACGACTTGAGCACGCCGCTGCCCGAGTATGGTTTTCCCGGGCTCAAAGATGGCGATAAGTGGTGTCTGTGCGCGTCGAGGTGGCAGGAGGCCCTGATATTCGGCGCGGCTCCGAGAGTGTTCTTGCGCTCGACCAACATGCTCGCGCTGGACGAGGTTGCCTTGGAAGATTTGAAAAAATATGCCGTGGATCTGTCCTGAATTGAAGGAATTTCGAAACTCCCGGATGATCGATTCCTACTTGTCGGCTCCACGGGATTTGGTCGTAGCTTTCGCATCGAGAGTCTTCTAGACCCTGATCTCAGAATATAAGGTAAATTGATGATTGAACAAAACAATCCAAACTCGGTAGCGGGCGAGTCCCGCGCGGCGGACAGCAACTGGGAGCGTGAAGTGATTGAGAAACTTGCGCTTGCGGCGATCGTCGAGCAACGCAGAACCCGGCGCTGGGGAATCTTTTTCAAATCCCTGTTGTACCTTTATATCTTCGCGGTATCGCTGGCCGCATTTTTTCCCTTTGCGGACAAGCCAATGTCAAAGGGAGACAAGCATACGGCCGTGGTGTACATCAGCGGAATCATTTTCGACGGGACCAAGGCCGATGCCGAGTCCGTGATCGACGGTCTTCAGGCCGCGGTCGAGGATGAAAATACCCGGGGTGTCATCGTTCAAATCAACAGCCCCGGAGGCAGTCCGGTTCAGGCCGATTACATATTCAAGGAAATAAGACGCTTGAAGCGCGAAAAACCCGAATTGCCGATCCATGCCGTGGTCACGGATCTCTGTGCGTCAGCCGGTTACTATATCGCCGCGGCGGCCGACAAAATCTTCGTCAATCCCTCCAGTTTGATTGGCTCGATCGGAGTGATCATGAACGGCTTCGGTTTTGTATCGACCATGGAAAGACTCGGGGTCGAACGCCGTTTGCTGACCGCGGGGGAACACAAGGCGTTTCTGGATCCTTTTTCTCCGGTCGACGAATCCGAAAAAGGGCATCTTCAGGTTATGCTGAACCAGGTTCACGCGCAATTCATCAAGGTAGTTAAGGAAGGCAGGGGCGATCGTCTCAAAAACGATGCCGATTTGTTTTCCGGATTGATCTGGACCGGCGAACAGAGTATCGAACTGGGCCTCGCCGACGGCGAAGGCGACATCCACTCGGTCGCGCGCGACGTGATCGGTGCCGAAAACATCGTTGATTTCACGCCCGAGGAAAGCGTATTTGATCGACTGACGCATCGGTTCGGGAGCGTTCTGGGACAGGTATTCAGCGAAATTGCACGGCCCCGGCTCGGATACTGAAGTGGCATCCAGACGAATCAAGACTTGCTTGATCATCGCAGGTCTTATCGGCACGAGTCCATTGAATGCGGGGTTTCATTCCGGAAGCCTGACCGTTGCGGCCGTCAGTCTCGAGCAAGCCGCGCGAATGGTACAGGGAAGCGCGGGCGGTAGAATCCTGGGAGCTGAGACCCGCAATGTGGGCGGCCGAATCGTATACATCATCAAAGTGCTCACAGCGGACGGAAGACGAGTCCGGTACATTCAGGTCGATGCGGAATCCGGCCGGATGAGCGGTGGAGGATAGGATCCCCGCGCTCGGCTTGTGCGTCGCATCGCGGCCGGCCGAATGCATGCGACGCCGATGCGGATATTGATCGTAGAAGATGAAGCGGCCTTGAGAGGCCAGTTGGCCGATTTCCTCTCGGCAAGGGGTTTCGCGGTCGATCAGGCGGGAAACGGCATGGAGGGCTATTATTGCGGCAGCGAATTCCCGATCGACCTCGCGATCATCGACCTTGGGCTGCCGGATCTTCCGGGAATCGAACTGATCCGCCGCTTGCGACGCGAGAAGCGGGAATTTCCAATCCTCGTTTTGACCGCCAGAACCCGCTGGCAGGAAAAGGTCGAAGGCTTGGAGTCCGGCGCCGATGACTATCTCGTGAAACCCTTTCATTACGAAGAGTTGCTGGCGCGGGTCAATGCCTTGATCCGGCGTTCCGCGGGAAAATCCCACCCCGTGATCAGCGCCGGGCCGATCGAACTGGATACCGTGGCCCAGGAAGTCCGAGTCGCGGGAGTCCAGATGGAACTGACCGCCTACGAGTACAAGGTACTGGAATATCTCATGATCCATCAAGGCAGTGTCGTGTCCAAGAGCGTCCTGACCGATCATATCTACGATCAGGACTTCGACCGCGACAGCAATGTGATCGAGGTCTTCATCGGCAGGCTGCGCAAAAAGTTGGACCCCGAGGGCCTCCTGCAACCGATTGAAACCCTGCGCGGACGAGGCTACCGCTTCCATCTGTGAGGGATTCGCTGAGCCTCAGGCTCCTGGTTTCGGCAAGTGTCGTGCTTGCGGCTTTTTTTGGAATCGCGGGAGCCGTTCTCGAGAGCGCATTCATCCGTGGAGCCGAACAGGCCACGTGGGAACGTCTGCAGGTTCATATTTATGCGCTGCTTTCCGCGGCCAACCTGAATGCAATGGGAGAATTGACGCTTCCCGAGCGTTTTCCGGAGGCGCGTTTTTCGACCCCGGGCTCGGGGCTGTACGGCGCGGTATTCGATAGTGACTCCCGGTCGGTTTGGCGTTCGCGTTCCGCGATCGGAATCGAGTTGAAACCCACGTCCGATTTGAATCCCGGGCGGACCGAATACAGGATCAACGAATCGGGTCGATTCGTCCTGTATTACCCGCTGACCTGGGAAGACGAGTTGGGTGTGGGGAGAAACTATTTATTTATCGTCGCGGAGGATACTGATGCGGTCGAACGCGAGATTTCCGGATTCAGCGGCACGCTATGGCGCTGGCTCGGAGGGATCGGCCTGATTCTGGTGGTAGTCCAGGTCGGGGTGTTGGGATGGAGCTTACGACCCGTGCGATCTTTGGCCAGGGATATTGAGGCGATCGAAGTCGGAACGAAAGAAAGACTCGACGAATTGTATCCCAGGGAGTTCCAAGGGGTCGTTGTGAATATCAACGCCTTGCTGGACGCCGAGCGCTCGCACCTTGATCGTTATCGGAAGACGCTTTCGAACCTTGCTCACAGCCTGAAGACACCGTTGGCCATCCTGCGCGGCTGCTGTAACGAGCCGGGCCTTCCGATTTCGACCCAAGAGACCTTGGGCGAGCAGATTTCGCGCATGGATGCACTGATCGAATATCAATTGCAGCGCGCGGGCGCGAGTGGCAAAACCCGGCTGACCCGCCCGATTGCGATCAGGCCGGTGATCGAGAAACTGATCGATGCCCTGAGGAAAGTCCATGCGTCCAAGGCGCCGGATATTTCTTTCCGGGTTAGCGAGTGCCTCCAGTTCGCCTGTGAAGAGGGAGACTTGTTGGAAATTGCCGGCAACCTGATCGACAACGCCTGCAAATGGTGTCGAAGATCGGTACGGGTCAGCCTGGATTACCAGGCGGAGCCGGCCGGACTACAGATTGTAGTCGAAGACGATGGGCCGGGAATTCCGGAGGATAATCTCGAATCTCTGCTGCGTTGCGGCGCCCGCGCCGACGATCCGATCAAACGGCATGGGATCGGACTCGCGGTCGTCCGGGATCTGGTCCAGATTTCGGACGGCCGCCTCGAAGCATCGATCAGCGAACTCGGCGGTCTCAAATGGACTATCTGGCTGCCGGGAAAGGGGGTTACCGATCATCCGGACCAACCCCTTTCCCGGGGATGATTCGAGCTGTGGAACGGAAACGCCAATCAACAGTCCGGATCTGTTTGTTGACGGGTATTTTCAGCGGTACGGATCAATTCCCGGGAACGAAAATCAAATGACCTTCGGGATCTACCAGAGGTACGTTGTGTTTTTTCAGAATTTCCAGGATCTCGTCCGACTTTTTCGAGATCAATTCGTCGAGACGGGCTTGTCTCTCCTTGTCACCGTAACGGACCCCCATGGCCATCGAATAGTCGAATTTCATTCCGGAAGTCGAGATCATCGGCAGGAATGTATAGGTTCCGGGCGGACTGTTTGAGATCAGATAGCCGGCCATCGGCCCCCACAGGATCGCGAGATCGATCGACCCGGCCTTGAAATCCCGATCCATCGTAGTCGCGGTGTTGTTGTCGGGGTCCCCGGTCATCGATTGATAAGGAACACCCTGTTCGATGAAACCGTTCTTGACGATCCAATCGGTCCCGGGCCCGCGGTCGAACATCGCGATTTTCAATTCGTTCCTGCGTTCAGGGGCGAGAAGCGTCATGTCTGCGGGTGTTTTTATATCGTCGAGTTTGTGTCCCTTCGGAAAAATCATCCCGTAGATCGAGCGATAATAGGCCGTTGTGGTCAAGGTCATATCAGATTCCGCCGGAATGCCCATGACCACGTCACATTTATAAATGTCTTGATCCGGCAATTTCGCCTTGAGCGTATTCCGGATGAAACCGATGCGTTGCGGGAACCAGGTATATTCCAAGGATTGACCGAGCTCCTCCGCGAACATCGCGGCGATTTGATTTTCGAAGCCCTCGAGTTGTTGGTTCGAGAAAGGAGGATTTCGGGGATCGGCGCAAACTCGGAATGCTTCCTCGGCGTGAGTCGGAAGGCTTCCCGACAGGCCGATCAATAAACCCGTGGCGACCAACCATCGGGAGTTCAAATAATCGGGCATCTCCATTTTCCTTCAGTGGATGTTTGGTGAGTCTTAAAAAAACCGGCTCGTATGGAAATATACGCCTTTAGTCGGAAAGCCGATCGTCGTAAAAAGCAACGCCCCGTCCGGCGGCCCGGAACGGGGCGTTTTCCAGTCTGATTCTCCAGTGCCGATCAGTCCGGCAGAGCGAAGACCGAGAATACACCGCCCAATTGGGTGAAGTTGCTGAGGCTCTTGTACGCCCCGACAGCTCCCAAGCCTTCGGTGTCGCCTTCAAGACCCGCCGCCATGCCGATACCGGCCCAGCCGCCGAGCCCGGAAAGCACTCCGATGTACTGCTTGCCTTTGTATTCCCAGGTATTCACGTTGCCGATGATGCCGGACGGAGTCTTGAACTTGTACAGTTCCTGGCCGGTTTTGGCATCCACCGCTTTCAAATAACCTTCCAGTGTACCGAAGAACACGACGTCGCCGGCCGTGGCCAGTGCGCCGGACCAGACCGAGAAGCGTTCCGCATTGGACCACTTGATGGTGCCGGTCGTCGCGTCCCACGCGGTGAATTGACCCAGGTTCGTCGAGCCGTCCTTTTCACCGGTCAACACGTTGCGGCCGGCCGGAAACATGCTCAGCGTCGCGCCTACATACGGCTGGCCCGCGGTATATTCGACTTCGAAAGGCTCATAGTCCATGCAAACATGGTTTCCCGGGATGTAGAACAACTTGGTTCTCGGTGAATAGGCGACCGGCTGCTGGTTTTTGCTGCCGAGTGCCGCCGGGCAGACATCCTTGGTATTGACATCTTCGCCGTTCTGCTCGGTGCTGTATTGCGACACGACCTGGGGACGCCCGGTCTTCATGTCGACATGGGTCGCCCAGTTCACGGCCTTGTCGAATTTTTCAGCGACCAGGAGCTCGCCGGTTACCCGATCCAGCGTATAGCCGAAACCGTTCCGGTCGAAATGCACGATGGTCTTGCGGGTCTTACCGCCGATTTCCTGATCGACCAGGACCACCTCGTTGATCCCGTCGTAATCCCATTCGTCGTGCGGGGTCATCTGGTAAACCCACTTCACGGCGCCGGTGTCGACGTCACGCGCCCACAGGCTCATGGACCATTTATTGTCCCCCGGACGTTGGGTCGGGTTCCAGGTGCTGGGATTGCCCGAGCCGTAGTACATCAGGTTCAGTTGAGGATCATAAGCGTACCAGCCCCAGGTGGTTCCGCCGCCGATTTTCCACTGTTCGCCCTTCCAGGTGCTGGTGCTGGAATCCTTGCCGACCGGTTTCAGCATCGAAGTGGTTTTCTGCGGATCGATCAGGGTGTCCTTATCCGGACCCATGCTGTAGCCCTTCCAGGCCAGGGAACCGTCCTTGGCATTGTAGGCGGCCATGAATCCACGCACGCCGAATTCACCGCCGGAAATGCCGATCAATACTTTGTCCTTAACAACGAATGGAGCACTGGTATTGGTCATGCCGAGTTTGGGATCGCCGTTCTTGACGCTCCAGATCTGTTTGCCGGTTTTGGCATCCAATGCGACCAAAGTCGTATCGGACTGCAGCAGGTAAATCTTGCCGTCGCCATAGGCCAAACCGCGGTTTACGGTGTCGCAGCACATCACCGGAATGGTTTCCTCGGCGTTCTGGATCGGATTGTATTCCCAGATAATGCTTTGGTCTTCCTGATTCAACGCAAAGACTTTATTCGGAAACGGAGAGTGGATATAAATAACGTCGTCGATGACCAGGGGGCCTCCTTCATGACCGCGCAGCACACCGGTAGAAAATGTCCACGCAACCTGAAGGCTCTTGACGTTCTTGCTGTTGATCTGATCGAGTGCACTGTAGCGCGTGCCCGAATAATTACCGCCCCAGATGGGCCAGTTTTTCGGTTCCTTCGCCAGCGTTTCCACACTTGAATTCGAGAAGACAACTCCCGGTGCGGCCAGCACAGATGCCACAGTTGACGCGATCAGCCAACTTTTTAACGGCTTCTTCATATTTTTCCTCCTCAGTCTTCTGTTCGGAAACAGAATCCGATTATTGTTAACAAATTTTGTTTTGTACTGCCAGGTTTGATTTGCGAAGCAGGAAAACCCCAAAAAGAATGGAAGTCGTTTTCCGGTTAACCCGCGTGTGCGTAACTTGAAGGATTTCGTCTCAAAAGTCAATAACGGAAAGCCTCTTTGCACGGGTATTTTTAGATTTTAACCGTTCCTTGCAGCAGCACGATTTCATGGCCGCGCGCCAATCGAGTATTCGCATATCCGGGATTGGGGCTTTGGTGCTAGAATGATCCAAAATCGTCCGAAATTCGCGAGAAGTGCGATCATGGAACAACCTTCGATCTGGCAGATGATTCTTTATGGCGCTCTGGCCTTGCTGGTGATTTTCTGGTTTCGCCCGGGAATCAAAGCATCACTCGAACGTAGTAAACATGCCGAGAAAGACTGGCCGGCGGTGCTGGTGCCCATCGCATTGGTGGTCGCGTTCGTGGTATTTCTGATCGTCATGACCTGAGATGCGGCCGAATCAAAACCGGAACCCGGCCGGAACAGTAAACGAATCGGATTCCGAAGAACTCAGTAAAACCAAAAAAAAGCAACACTCGGCCGAACTTCAACACCTGGGTCTCGAACTCAGCCGCTTATCGCCGCGGGAACTCGATAGGCTGGATCTGGAGGGCGAGTTGCGGTCAGCACTCGACCAAGCGCGGAAAATCAAACCGGGCGGGGCATTCAAACGCCAGATCAAGTTCATCGGGGGGTTGCTGCGCGAACTGGACGATCCCGAACCAATCCGCGAAAATCTCACGCGCTTGAAGCATCGGACCGGAGCCGCCGCCCGCCACCATCACCTTCTGGAAAAATGGCGTGATCGTTTGCTCGCGGAAGGGGACAGTGCGGTCGCGGCCTTGATGGAACGGGTTCCCGCGATCGATTGTCAGCATCTCAGGCAACTGGTGCGCAACGCAAAAAAAGAAATCGAGCAGGAAGAACCGCCTCGGTCATCGCGGATTTTGTACCGATATCTGCGCGACTATCTCGATTAGGGGAGGGCCGCCAGGGTTTTTTCGAGAGAGCTTCGGATCGATCCTGTCGGACCTGAACGTTATTCGGTCTGGAGTGATTTCGGGTGAAAAAAATCAAAATTCTGTTAAGTTTATCCTTGGTGTTGTTGCTCGTCTCGAGTCCCCTGAAACAAAGTCATGCGGCCGATGCGGCCGGGTGGGTCGGGGCGGGCATCTGCAGCGTGCTCTACACACCCGTTAAAACCGCATTCGCGCTATTGATGGGAATTACGGGAGGGCTCTCCATGATTGCAACGGTTCCGGCCGGCGACACCAACGCCTCGGCTCAGATCGTAAAATGGGGGATGTACGGAGACTGGTTGATCAGACCCGATCACCTGTACGGCCAAAACCCGGTCAAATTCATCGGAACCGAAAATCGAGCCCGCTTCGTATTGAGCGAACCGAATATCAAAGTCGCACGACGCGATTGATGCTTGGAATGCCGGTTGGTGTGTGATCCGAGTCGGCCGCCCCCGACCAACCGAGCGCGGCTTGGCGCTGATCTCAGGCGTAACCGCGCTTTTCACGTCCGCAAGGCTTGGGTTGCCCGGTCGCAGGCAACCCAAGAGTTCGCCAGCCGAAAAGAAATTGGAACATTATTTTCGAATGATCGAACCGGCCGCGGCGGACTTTCCTGAGTTTACAGACGATGCCGCGCCGAAGCTTCGTACACGGCTTTACGCAAGCGATTGATCCCGCCGATCGGTTGGTGTTCGACCAGGGAATGCCAGGGGGTGAACGCCATTTGTTCGCAACGGGAGATTGCATCGCTGTCATCGATCTCCGTCTGCGGCGAAACAATGGTGATCACCGCTACTTTGACGAAGGGGAAATCCATTTCATCCCAGGTATTCGAGGCATTCTCGATGTCTTCTTCAGGGACTTCCTTGCGCACCTGTACCCTGAAATCGAAAAGGATCGGCTCGTTTCCGTGCATGGTTTCGGTCAACCTTTGGCGCAGGTAGTTATCCGAGGGGGGCTTGGGCACGCCGCTCGCCGGAGTCTCGACCCGTGGCCGGGCGGAAAACTTCATGACCCGGTCCGGACCGAACAGGAACGGTGCGGCGCTGAAATAGGGGACTCCCAAGGAATTGGCGACCGGCATGGCTCGCACGGCCTCGACGATTTTGAAGGATTGCAATATCCGCTGGATGTCGTCCGCTTCGATTTTTTCAGCCTCGATGTATTTGAGTATTGCTTGCTTCTCGGCATCGCTCAACGCAGGATCCTTGAGTTTGAGGGGAGCAAAAAAACCGCTCGGATCATCGTTCCGTGCATCGAGCACCCGGTTCAGCCGCAAATAATCCTCGGTATTCGCAAATGCGAAATTCGGCTGATTGATCATTAAAAAATCCTGGTTATGGGCGCCGTTATCATCGGTCAGGACCTTCCCGCCGACTTTGAACACCTTGATCGCCATGCCGCGGCTGCCATGCTTGTTGGATTGATCAATATCCGGTCCGAGCGTCGCGGCGGCATTGGAAAAACGGATCATCGCATCGAATCGTTGGCCAGGCTTGGCGAAAAGACCCACGCGATAGTCTTGTCGAATATCGGGATCGACTTCGAATACGGCCTTGACGCAACCATGAGATTTTGGATGCACGCCTCTCAGAACCCGGATCGATGGAGGGTAATGTATGCCCAGGAATTTACGCTGGTCATCCTTTAGCGGATAACGCTTGTCCAGCAGTTTGACCATCAGTCTTGCAATTTCATCGATCTGTTCGGCTTCCAAGCCGGGATCCGGGATATGTTCGAAAGGACAGCGGGGCATTTGGGCGTTGGGTCGCCCGGGGTTGGCTTTACCGGGGTCTTCCGATGTGGAATTCGGCTTTCCTGGATTTGGTTTTTTCGGCGGTTCCATAAGCTTTCTTCTCCGATTGGCTATAGAGGGTTGAATCGGTCCGGCGCGGACCAGGGTAAAGGGCTACGTCGAAATCGCCTGGCACCCGTGTCGTGACAACCCAGCGTAGTATGATTGCTTTTTAAGCTTTTGGGGTGTGATAAAAAAGAAATCACGACTGTGAATATTTACTTGCCACTTTCGGATCCGGTCTTGTCGCCGAGCACTTTGATTGATAGATTGATGCCATGAGTATTTTGATCGTCGATGACGACAACGGTATCCGCAGAGTGTTGGAATTGCGCTTGGCTTCCGAGGGATTCAGCATTCTCAGTGCACGGAATGCCAAAGAGGCCTTTAATCTATTGGGGATGGACCGTGGAAACGAAGCCGGTGCGGGAATCGATTTGATCCTGATGGATATTCTGATGCCGGACATCCGCGGCATTGACGCCTGCCGGGAAATTAAATTGAACGAGCCGCTGAAGGACATCCCGATCATTCTGATGACCGCGAGTTCGGATGAGCAACATTTGGAGGAGGCATTCAAAGCGGGTGCGATGGATTACATTGCGAAACCCTTCACAAAGGTCGAGCTTTTGGCCCGTATCCGCTCGGCATTACGGCTGAAATCAGAAATCGATCAGCGAAAACGAAGGGAAGAAGAACTGACCATCGCCGCACAGGAATTGCACGAAGCCAATATCAAATTGGCCCGGCTTTCCGCTGTTGACGGATTGACAGAAGTTTTTAACCGGCGTTATTTCGATAATGCCCTGGAAAAGGAATTTCAGCGCTCGATTCGCAATCGAGCGCCGATATCTCTGATTATGATCGATATCGATGGTTTCAAAGCCTTTAACGATTTCTACGGTCATTTGCAGGGTGACCGGTGCCTCAAGCAGATTGCGACCGCGTTGAAAAGGGTTTTCAAGCGTTCTCACGATTTCATCGCCCGCTACGGCGGGGAGGAGTTTGTAGTAGTATTGCCGGAAACCTCGAGCGAGGGAGCCGAAAGCATGGCCGAGGCGCTCCGATCGCAGGTGGAAAATCTTTCGATCGATCACATCCAGGCACCGGCCGGGAACTG
>JAKEEL010000157.1 GCA_022616595.1 Methylococcaceae bacterium | reverse complement strand
TTCGGGCTGGACACGGTAGTCATCCTCATTGTGGTCGCGTACATTCCCGACATGGGTCGCGCATCCAGACCGGAATTTTTCTGTCATCCTGGATTCCTCGTTGTTGCATTTTCTATGTACAAGACCAACGACAGCCATTTGCGATTGCGTGCTCCCGACTATCTGAGTGCCCGCTGGAGCTGCTGCTTGATCCACAGAAACTCTTCGGAATCTGCCACATTTCGTACATGAATTGATTCCAGGATGCGTTCGAGTTCAGCCACCCGGGACTCTCCGGATTGATCCGACGCGCCGGTTTCCGCCGTAACCCTGCGCGCCACTTGCAGCATGGCGCGTGGATCGAAGCCGGCAATCCAGAGCAGGTCAAGTGCCCGGCGATCCGCCTCCAACTCCTTGATCGGATCGACTACTTGATGAATGGAGCCGAGCTTGCTCGATCTTCCGTTAAATTCAGGCTGCTTATCGCCCGAGAACGGATTCCAATCCCACGGGAACGACTCCCCGTTCGACCGGCAGAAATGGCCGACGACTTCGTGGCCTATTTCATGAGCAAGCACCGCGGCGAACTGGGATTCCGTCTCCGCCCGGAGCAAGGCTCCTTCATTCACGAACAGGTAGCCGTCCCCGACCGAAAAACCATTCGCGGACAAGTTTCGCACCACGAATATCCGCCACGGCGCGTTACCGAGCCTCGACCGGTCGATGATCCGCCGCGCGATCCGATCGACGTAATCGGTCAGGAAATCGCGTTCGCGAATCGGCCATTCGTCAAGAATCTTTCGCGCCGTAAGCCGGGCGGAGCGGCGTTCGTCATCGCAGCGGCCGCCCTCGGCCCGACAGTCTTGCGCGACCGGCATCACGGACACGATACTCGCGAACAACCAAGCGGTAACTCGGGGCTTCATGAATCCTTTCAGCTCGGGGCAACCTCGAAGCTCGAATTCTGGACCGAATAGCTGTCCCCGACCTTGACTTTGTGTTCGATCACGTAAGTTCCGGCAGGCATTTTGTCCGGGATCTTCATCTCGGCCTGGGCGTCCCATCCCCCGGCGGTTCGCTGCTCGACCCTGGGACCGAGGGTCTTGATCAATTCTCCGTCCTTGCTCAGCACCAAGGTTTCCTCCACCGCTATCGCGTTTTGCGCCTGATCCTCGGGCGTGATCACCGAATAATTGGTCGTCACGGCCAGCTTGTCGCCGGAGCGCACCACGTTCGGCGACGCGGTTCCGTTGCGGACTTTAACGACCGGTTCGGTCACCTGCGCCAGGCTGTAACCGTACGCCTCCTGGTCCTGCGTGTAGGAACGCGACTGTTGCGACTGATAATAGTTGATCGCTATCGCCGCGGCGCCCAATGCCAGACAACCGCCGCCCGCTGCCGCGCCGATCCCGGCGCTGTCCGTCGCGAGACCGACGATGGCTCCCACGGCGCCACAGCCCAGGAGAGCCGCTCCGGCTTGTTCGCCGGTACTCATGTTAGCACACCCGGAAAGCCAAACAACGAGCGCAATTCCGGGGACGATTTTCAGGTTTTTGATGATCATTCTGTTCTCCGCATCATCGAAGTTTCACTCTAAGGTAGCCCGGCGGCGGGTGCCGGCACGGGATCCGTAAAATACGGGTTTTCGTCCGGCAACGGAGGTATCCGTACGTTCAGTTGCTGGAGCATTCCGGGTATCGGCCCGATCGGCGGCAATGCAATCGCCTCGAATTTGGCATCCTGGTACATATATTTACCGCTCCCGGTCGGATATTCCACACCGAGTTTCATGGTGTGCGTTTCACCATCCACGGGGATATAGCTGCGATAAGTGACCACGTAGTCCGAGAGAATCACGTTCTGCACCGCTTCGATGGTACGCTGCATTTCGTCGTAGGCTTCGCCCACTCCGAAGTATAATCCAAAAGAATTTTTGGAAATGGCTTCCAGATTCTTGAAGTGTTCCGCACTTTCCCGCGAGTAAGCCAGGGAGTAAACCGGAATCGGAATTTCCAGGTTCGTGATCCGGGTGTTGAGTTCCTCGCGCGAAATCGCGCCGCCCTCGTCGTGTCCGTCTGACAGTACCACGATCGAGCAGGATACCGGGTAGTCGCCGGAACCGGGCGTGCCGCTCGAACCTTGCGCGGTCAAGCCGCACATCTGCATGGCCGCTCCGATCGTGTCATACAGCCGGGTTTTCTGGCCATCCGGCCTGACGTCGGCCAAGCGCTCGGCCAGCAGACGGTCATCGCGCTCGAATTGCGAGGTCACCTCGTACCCCTCCTTGGTATCGCGAATACTCAGGACCGCGACTTCATCCTGCGGCCGCTTGACGGTAATGTACCGCATCGCGGCGCGCAGAGCCGCCTCGAACGGAGAAGAGCCCCCGCGCCCTCCCGCGAGTGAACCGCTCGCATCCAACACGATCACGGTACGGGTCAACTCCGGCCGCTGGCGCAGGGGATCGATCGTATATTGACGCTTAAGAGGGTCGTAAGATCGGCCCTTCACCATGATGCCGATGTTCATCATATTCAGATTGACCAAGGGCTGCATCATCTGGTCGAAGGTGCGAAAATAAACCTGGACAAACGGATACAAGCCGCTTTCGACTTTATAGACCTTGAGGCCGTATCCTCCGGGAGCGGCCAGCCCCGCGCCCTGAAACGCCTGGGCGCCGGCCGGCGGGACAAGAGACACGAAAACAGCTCCGGCGCATACGATCAGCACCGAAACGAAATGCCGCGTCTTTATGATGGCCATGATTGAACCCTTTCGTATTTTTTCGCTCATTTTAGTCTCCATGTTGCCTTGTTGATTTTCGCGGTCGCGAGATGAAGTCGTTGTACCACATCAGGCAGGATCGTTCGCCCGGTTCGGGACGATCCGAATCCGCCGCGCCTGGTATTGGATTCGCGCGAGATTGAATTTCGATCTTTTCAACGCCACTCCATCTCCAAATCGTCTTTCCAGGTGGTGCTTTTCGGTTCGGGCGCGGCGGGTTGCGGCTGTGGCTTCGGTTTGGGTGTCACCCGCGCAATCGTCTTGGGCCTGGGCTTCGTTTTGACCGGCGTCGCCTCGGTTACTTTCCGTACCGGTGCGGATTCAGTCGGGGGCGCGGCCGGACTATCCAACAGCTTCGCGCGCCTTTGCTCGAATATTTCCATCGGCGAAGGTCCGCTGGAGCGCTTCGATTCTGTCGCGGTCGAAGGCGTGGTTGATTGAACCGGAGGAACAACTACCGCCGGCGGACTGACAACCGCCGGAGCTGGCGGGGAAACCGCGTCCGGTTGCGGGCTTTGCTTGCCGGCATCGGGCGGTTCCGTGATCTCAGGCCGGATCGCTGATTCCGGTTCGCCGGAATCCTGACCGGAGATGAGCCAGGCAGCGAGCGCCGCGGTCAACGCGATCGCGGCCACGAATACGAGCGGAATCAGCCAATTCCGCGACGGTGCGGCGGCTGTTGCCATCGCAGACTGCGTCGTACCTGCCCCGCCCGCGGCGGACGGCAAACGGATCGAAGCCCTGGTCGCCGCGGGCTTCTTGTGTGGCTGAACGGTGTGATCCGCCGCAGGCACCAACACCGTACCGGTGTCCTGCCGGACGCGCGTTCGAGGCTCGCTAGGCGTGGAGAAGGCCTTGGCGAACTCTCTGATCGAGGAATGTCGATTGTTCAGATTGAGATCCAGGGCCTGCAGGATGGCCGCGTTCAGATGCGCAGGACAATCCTCGATCAAGTTCGCCGGTTCGATCACCGCCTTGCCCGCGAATCGCTCCTGGACCGCCGGCGGCGTGATCCCCGCAGCCAACGCGTAAAACGACGCAGCCAGCGCATAAATATCCGAGCGCGGATCGGTGCCGGTCCCGCCGATTTGTTCCGGCGGGCTGAAACCATGCGTTACGGCGCGCGCAATCGTGCGGGTTTGCTGGTCACCCTGAACTTCCTTCGCAATTCCGAAATCGATCAGCATGATTCGATTGCTCTCGTCGAGCAGGATATTGCTCGGCTTGAGGTCGCGATGGATGATCGGCGGATCATGCGAATGGAGATAGTCGAGGACGTCGCACAGTTGCCGCATCCACGGCACCAAACGGGCGATCGGTATGCGCCCCCCCATCGCCTTGCGCTCGCTTTCCAGCGTGCGGTTTCCTCCGAACTTGAGTACCAGATAGATCAGTTCGTCCTCCTGGAACTGGTCCGTGATATCCGGGATGTTTGGATGATTCAAACGGCTCAGCAGATTGGTTTCATAGCCATCGAACAAGGGCACCGGAATTTCTTTCAGAGCCCACCGTTTGCCGCCCAGCCGCAGGTCATCCACGAGGTAGGTGGCCGCGAACCCGCCCCTGCCGAGCAACTGCACGATGCGGTATCGCCCGTTGATAACCTCGCCGGCGTTGCGCAGCCACTGATAGACGGATCTCACCGAACCGTTCGGAGCACGATCCACGTGCGCGGTTTCGAGGTTGCACGCGGGACACCGGTAATCCAGTTCGATCAATTTGCTGGTCGATTGCTGCGACCCGCAACGCGGACAGGTGTAGCTGCCGAGCTCGGAAACACTATTCATTGGTTTCGATCCTTGAGTCTCAATCCGATCACGGCCGTCGTCAAAAATACGAAAAAGAACACCGCGATGATCATGACATCGGTTCCATAATTCGCGCCAAGCGGGAGAACAGATTGTCCTCGCAAATCTTTCAGAGCGAGTATTTGGTCGGAGAATGAAGCTTTCATGCCGTCATAAGCCCAGTAGGAAATCATGGTCAGTTTGCCGAGCCACTCCCCCGCGCCTGCCAGGGGAGTCACCGCGTTGGATAGTATAGCTTGCGGAATAAGAAGGATCGGCACGATCGCCACGGCCTTGTCGTTGCTGTCCACGAATGCGCTGACGGTCAAACCCATGCTGGTCGCGGCCATGCCCGAGAGAAACAGCACCGCGGCTTGCGGAATAAAAGTGCCGGACAGGGGCAGCATCAGCCGGACAATCGCCAAAAGAACCAGACATTGGACCAGACATAGCGCGGTGAGTGGCACCAGTTTGCTGAAAATATAGGGTCCGATTGCGAGATTCACCGAGCGTTCCCTGAGGTAGATCGGCAATTCCTTGACCAATTCGCGTGCCGAATTCAAACAGCCGAACCAGATCGCCGACAATACCAGAATGAAGGCGATCTGGCCCTGCGCGACGGCCTGTTCCACGGGCGCCCCGTCGATCGTAAATACGCTTCCGATCACCGCTCCGATCAACGGAGCCTGGAGCAGCATGATCGCCAGATTCCGCCGATCGGATAGAATCAGGTCGCAATAGCGGCGAATCAGTGTCTGCGCCTGCCGCCAACTGAACAATTTGGCTGGATTCGTTTCGGACACCGTGCCGGATTGATCCGTGGAGCCTGCATCGCCAAGCCGCGCGCCGACATAACGCGTATAGACCGGTGATTGCACGAAGCGTTCGGCCCATTCGCCGCGGCTGGACGATTCCAGCAGTTCGTATACGTCGGATAATTTGTCGATGCCGAAGTATCCGGCGGCTTCACCCGGCGGGCCGAAATACACCAGCCGGCCTTGATGCAGCAGGATCACGAGATTGCAACTGTCGATACTCTCCAAGGTATGCGTGACGCAAACCACGGTCTTGCCGGTCGAGGCCAGATCGGCGAACAGCCGCATCATTTTTTTATCGGTACCGGCATCCAAACCGCTGGTCACTTCATCGAGGAACAGTACGTTGGGATTCGCGACCAATTCCACGGCCAGGCTGACCCGCTTCAACTGCCCGCCGCTCAAAGGAACCGGCGTATCGACGGGCAAATCGGCCTTTTCGCTCAATTCGACCTGATTCAGCACCCGGTCGATATACTCGGCGATTTCGGCATCCGTCAAATCCGGCGGCAGCCGCAGGCGCGCCGTATAGTGCAGCGCATCCCGCACCAGAATCCTGCGGTGAACGATGTCCTGTTGTGGAACATATCCGATCGATGAACGGAATTGGCCGAAAGATCGGTACAGTTCCGAACCGTTATAGTAGACCGACCCCCGGTCCGCTTGACGCCGGCCGTTCAGCGCGTCCATCAGGGTCGACTTCCCCGAGCCGCTGGTGCCGAAGATCCCGACGAATTCTCCGGGTTCGATCGCCAGATCGATGCCGTCGAGTATTTTCTTTTCTCCGGATTTGTGCTTGACCGTCTTGCTCAAATCGCGCACTTCGATGCGAATGCGGCCCGAATCTTCAACCGGCTGCAGTTCTTCGCCCGTGAAACGATAACTGAACGCGGCGATCGCGATCCGGTCGCCCGGCTTGAGCAAGACCGGATTAAGCAGGCGCTGGCCATTGACATAGGTTCCGTTGGTACTGTCGAGGTCGCGCAGCGTCCATCCCTCCGGACGGAAAGTCAGTGATGCATGGCGGCCGGAGACCACGGGGGATTCGATCACGACGTCACAATCCTCGCTGCGTCCGATGATGATCGACTGCCCGGCGGCGCCGGAATATTGGGCCCTGAACGAGGAAGCGCTCCGGGTCCCTGCATCCTCGACCAATCGTACGTGAATCAGCGTCGTCCCCAGGGCCAGCCAATCACCATGTTTCAAGGCCGCGGCAACCGAAACCGCCTGGCCGTTGACGCTGACAGAGTTGTGCGAACAAGGCCGCACACGGACGTTCCCGTTCTCGGCACTGAGTTCTGCATGGCGGCAGGCGACTCCCTCGTGAACGATCACCAGATCCTCGTCGCCCCCGCTACCGATGACCAAAGTCCCGGCGTCGCTCAAAGATACCGCGTAAAGCTCACGCGTAGCCGGGAAAAAGAACTCTATTCTATGCTGCGCGTTTCGCGGGTCAGGGTTCGCCCTCATCGTTTTCCTATCGGACTCAATGAAAATAAGGACCGGGGGATGCCATCCGAGATGATCGGGTCGCCCCGAGTTTCATTCTGACGCAGCCGGATGATCCAAGAACCCGTGCCGAATTGACGCGCGATCATGCACGGCCGGGACGATCGCGAGAAATTCTACCCCACGTTTCCCGACAAGGACAGCCTCGAGCCAAACCCCGTTCAGCCATTGGCACGCAGGACATTCCCGCCGGATCGCCGCCCATCCTGAAATTAGCGTCCGGCGCGCAGCGAAGAAATCTTTCGAATCAACAGGCGAATCGTCGGTTCCTGCTTTTCGATACTCTGAACCAGATTGAATTGAATCAAGGCTCTGGCCAGATTATGTCCGGGAAATTCGGCCTTGAAATAGCGGTTTCCCTCGAAATGGTCCGACAGAAAACGAAGCCCCAGCTCGAAAGGCAGAAGGTGCACTGCGTCATAAAGATGATCGATATCGGCCTTGCTCACAAACGCAGCACATTCCTGAAAATAGCGGGACAGAATCGCCTCGCAGATTTCCACATCGAAGGCAACCGATCCACTGGCTTCGGCCGATTCACCGGCCCGGTTGCAGCAGGACCTGAGACAATCACCGATGTCATAATGAATCAGTCCGGATTTCACCGTATCCAGATCGATCATGGTCAGTGCCTTTCGAGTCCGCGTTTCGAAAAGGATATTGTTCAGTTTGGGATCCCCGTGGATCACGCGCGGCGCCAAGCGGCCGTTCTGTTTGGCCATTTCGAGCACGCAGGCCCGATTTCGGCGATCCT
>JAKEEL010000156.1 GCA_022616595.1 Methylococcaceae bacterium | reverse complement strand
GCCTCGCTCAGATCGACTTCGTTCAAATCGGCCTCGCTCAGGTCGGAATCGATCAATTTTGCCGAATTCATCTTCGCGCCGGGAAGCCGGATGCCCGCGAGTTCCGTGCCGCACAGGTCCACGCCCTTGAGCGGAATGCCATCGTCGTTGAGATCTGTCAGCGCCATGAAGCGGGCGTAACTCGTCTTAGTGTTTTTCGTCCCGTCGATAATCGTCCAGGCCTCATAGTGAAACTCCTTTCTTCGATCCGGAATCTCCTTGATATATAAAATCATGGCAATAAAAAGACTCAGTTACCGGCGCTGTTGAGAATTTTCGATATCGGGGATTCTTTGCTCACATTGAAAATCAGGACCTCGAAAATGATCATGCCGATCGCGACGACCAGGAATGTCGGCAATTGCCAAAATATATCGGCCAGTCGGCCGGGGAGCCTTTTTACTGCCCTCAGGAAATCCCGGAAGCCCAGTGATCTTTTTTGAATTCTGTCGTCATGGCTGTTCGATTGACGCGGCGCGGCGGATTTCGGTTTCGTCTGTTTTTGTTTCGAAACCGGGCTGGTTTCGACATGGGAGTGCGCTATTTCCGGATGAGCAGGAAGATCGACGTGATAACCGGCGCCTTGCATCACCAAGGCGCTGATCATGGCGTAGGCCTTTTCCCAACTGTCCCTGACATCGGCATTCCAGGAATCGCCCAAATACTGTTCCATGGTCTTCAGAAGAACATTGCCAACCGCCGGAAAATGTTCCGGAAGCACACCGTATTTCTTGTGCCGAGCTCCCAGGACCGTCAGATTGGCCGCCAACACTTCCGGCTTTCTGAGGTTTTGAATCACCAGCACCAGAGCGCCGATCAGATTTTTTTGCTGGCGCTTCATATCGGCACCGGCGAACAAGGGCCTGGTCTGCGGATAACTCGCAAATAAATTCTGGTAAAAGCTTTCGGCAAACTTCTCGGATTGGGGCTTAAGCCGCTCCCAACTTTGTTCCAACAGATCTACATTCAAGGACATGACGGTATCCCTTTGTTTATGTTGTATGATGGCGATGGCTAGGAACTCTGTTATCGGCTGTTGATATTACACCCGATCCAATGAAAAATATCCAAGGCCCATTGTTACGGCGAATAAGGCAGAACTCTGAACGACGGTGGAAGTAAAGGCCGAACAAACCATGAAAAAGACAATCAAGCGATTTCAACGCACCGCCGCGTGGCTCCAGTCCGCTTCCGGCAGGGTGGAATTGTATCAACTGGACCAGCATGCGTTGTCCCAGCAGCAAAGCCCCGGATACCGATGGGAGGACAGCGTTCAGGAAGATCTTTATACCGATGGCGGCATGCTTTGCAACACTTGACCAAGCATATTCTGAACATCGTCGATACCCTGTGCCTTCAGGTATCGCGGTCCAATTTGCGGCCTTTGGATCGGCATCGAACCGTCCCGATCAATACCGATTACATCGCCACCGAAGACTTCGGTGTCGAGCGCGAGAACAAAAACTTTCTGGTCGGCTGTGGCGAGGCGGCGACCTCCGAATTTTTGCGCGGAGCCGCGGCCAGGCTAAAGGAAAATCGACCGAATTGACGCGGATGCGTCCGGAAATCACCGATCGATGCGTCCGATGGTCCGTGCAGGGCGACAAATCCTGAAAACGGCGGCCGGAATCCTGGTCATTTCGGGTCTCGGGTACTATTTGATTGCTAACCACGAGCCATACCCGGCAACTGCAAGGAATCCCGTTTTTCTATTGGCCCCGGAGGATCGCGATTTCGCGTCGCCCGGTACCGGGAGGCTCGTCTTTCCGGACGACCACGGCAGCCATCGTCAAAGCGGGAGCGAGGTCTGGCAATTAATCGGACATCTCCGGACGATTGAAGGCGAACGTTTCGGTTTCGAGGCCACCCTGCTTCGTGTCGATCTGGACACCGACCCGAGCCGAAGACGCTCCGCATGGGCGACCGATCAGATCTTCCATCTGAGCTATACGATTACACCTTTCAACGGCACCGATATTTATCGCGACCGGGAAACCAGCCGCCAAGCGATGCGACTTGCGGGTTATGATCCGCAACAACGGAAAATCTGGGTTTACAAGCGGGAACTCAAATTTCATGAATCCGGTCCGCAGATGCCGATCATGGAGCTAATGATACCGGATAGTGCCTATCCGGCCAGACTGGAATTCTCGCGTGCGAAGCCGGTAGTCGTCCCTTCGTTTCCGGCTCCGTTCCGCTACTACGCCCTGACCCGGATGGAAGCCAGGGGTAGCCTGACGATTTCCGGCAAGGATCACGCGGTTTCGGGGGCGGCGTTCTTCGAGCACGGTTGGGGGCAAGTGCCCCTAGGCGGCGGGCAACTGGTCCGGAACCGCTTCCTGCTGCAACTGTCGAATGGAGTGGATTTGATCCTGCTGCAATCCAGGCGCCGGGACGGTACCGGAAAAGCGGTCAATACCGGTTTACTGGTCCCCGCGCAAGGCAAAATGCGGACATTCGAACCCGACGGCCTCAGGATCGATCCGAGCGGATACTGGACCAGCGGCGCATCCGGAATCCGCTATCCGCTGAGGTGGCGAATCCGGATTCCCGAACAGGCGCTGGACCTCGACCTGGAGCCTTGGAGGGACAACCAGGAATCGACCGATCTCCTGCTTGCCTGGAGCGGCATGGTCTCGGTCTCGGGTCATTCCGGCGCGACCCCGGTCAATGGATTCGGGCACGTACAATTATCAGGCTATTCACCGCCCGCAAGAAACTGATCGTTTGTATAAACCCTCCAATTATCTTTATGATCGATGCCGGACGGGCAATGAAGCGTTGCATTGATTTACGAATCACCAGGATCTTGCTGGTTGCGCTGGTCATGACCGGGGCCTGTGAACAGCGCACGGTCGAGCCGGAAATCCGATTGCCTGCGCTCGGCTTCGTCCCGGCCACCGTGCAGCGTGCAGGAGATCCGCAAGCCGGTTATGACGCCCTGATCAATCGGCCTTACATCACCTGCGGCGTGCCGTATTCGGCGTACCGGCGCAGCGCGAGCCGGTCGCGCCCGGAGGAACTGTTGCCGGGCCGCAGCCCGCAAAATCGTGATCTGCCGTACCTGTTCACGAGCCGCACGACCGAAAAGAATGTGCGCCTGATCAGCTCCAACTGTCTTTTGTGCCATGCCGGATATTTTAATCACAAGCTGATCATCGGCCTCGGCAACGAGTTTCTCGATTTTACGAACGACCCCTCCGTCAATGCCGAACAGATGGGTACTTACATCGAGGACGAAGAGGAAGCCAGGGAGTGGAAAAAGTGGGCCGATCGGATCGCAATCATCGCGCCCTATATCAAGACCGATACGATCGGCCTGAATCCGGCCGTGAATCTGACCTTCGCCTTGATGGCGCATCGGGATCCCGAAACTCTCGCGTGGTCGGAAAAGGCTCTGATGGAGCCGCCGTCTGAAAAACCCCTGCCGGTCAGCGTGCCTCCCTGGTGGCGCGTGAAAAAAAAGAACGCGCTGTTCTATAACACCGAGGGCCGCGGCGACCATGCCAGGATCATCATGCTCGCGGCGACCTTGTGTACCGATTCGGTCGAGGAAGCGCGTCGTATCGATACGCTGGCCGCGGACATCCTGGCTTATCTGGCGTCCCTTGAAGCCCCGCGATACCCTTTTTCGATCAATGCCGGCCTCGTCGAGAAAGGCCGCATCCTGTTCGAGCAACATTGCAGCCGGTGCCACGGGAGCTATGGAACCGATGCCAGCTACCCGAACCTGGTGTTCGACTACGCCGAAATCGGCACCGATCCGGGACTCGCGAAATTTTTTACCTCCCCGGAGAACATTCGTTTCGTGCGCTGGTTCAATCGGTCATTCTTCGGTGAAAATTCGCGCGGCGAGCCCGCGCCCGGCTACATCGCACCGCCGCTCGACGGGATCTGGGCGACTGCACCCTTTTTCCACAACGGCTCGGTACCGAGCATCGAAGGCGTGCTCGACAGCGCATCCAGGCCGCGCTACTGGCTCCATCCGGAGGAGCCCTCGGACTTCAATCAGAACACGCTCGGCTGGAACCATCGGGTACTCGACCACGGCAAAGAGAAGGCCGAGGACAAGAACGAACGCAAACGAATCTACGACACCACGGCCAAAGGTTATTCCAACGCGGGTCACACCTACGGCGATCCTTTGAGCCGCGAAGAACGAAGCGCATTGATCGAATATATCAAGACGCTCTGAACGAGCCGCACCGCGAATCCTATTGCTCTGCGCTGAATCCGGGTGCTAGACTTCGCGCAGCATGGTTCCCCGCCCGGGGAAGCAATAGGGAACAGGGTGTTGGTTGACGAGCTTTTTCGTGATCCGATCAATCCTTGGCTGCCCCGCAACTGTAAACGGAGAGCATTCACCCGACAATGGCCACTGGGAAACCGGGAAGGCCGGGTGAACGCCGAGACCCGTAAGCCAGGATACCTGCCATGTCAGTGTCACCAAACCGCCGATCGAGGGTGTCCGCGGGACGGAAAAACCGTTTTCGGTGACTCGAAAATTCGTGTGCGTCACGAAATCGAACGCCATGGTTTTTCCGCATTTGTCAGCCGTGATCTTTCTTTTTCGACTCACACGAGTGTCCAGGCCGATCGTAACCGGTCCCGGTTCCGGGATTCGCGCGCTCGGTCATCGCATTATTGAAATCGAGGAGATCCGAATGCTTTACCATTGCGGTGGAAATTCACCGACCATTTGCTATAATTCAAAGCCGTTCTTGGCCGCATGGCTGCTCATATTCTGCACACCCGAGTGTGTTGCTAACGATAAACCGGATACACTGCCGGCCATGGTGGTCACCGCGCACCTCGTGCCCGGCCGGCTCGATCAAACCGGTAGCGCGGTCACCGTAATCACGGCCGAGCAGATCGAACAACAGAAAGTGATCTATGTTTCGGACATCCTGCGCACCGTTCCGGGACTCGCGGTGAATCGGCAAGGCAGTTTCGGCAGCTTCACCCAGGTCCGGATCCGCGGTGCGGAAGGCAATCAAACCCTGGTCAGGCTCGACGGCATCGAAGTCAACGATCCATCCGGTGGATCCGAATATGATTTCGGCAATCTGCTGGCCGCCGATATCGAGCGGATCGAAATCCTCAGGGGACCGCAAAGCGCGTTGTATGGCAGCGACGGGATCGGCGGCGTGATCAACATCATCAGCAAAAGGGGCAAGAAGGGACTGCGCCCGACCTTCATCGCCGAAGGAGGTTCCTTCGATACCTATCGCGTCGGCGGCGGTTTGAGCGGCGGGACCGGAGATCGCTTCGATTTCTCGGGCGGCGCCGATTATTTTTCCAGCGAGGGAATCTCGAGCGCCGATGCCGACAATGGAAACGGCGAACGGGACGCCAACCGCAATCTGACCGCGTACGTGAACAGCAACTTCCGGCCATTGGACAATCTCGAATTCGGCCTGACCGGACGGCTGATCCATAACCAGCAGGATCTGGACGATTTCGGCACCGTAGCATTCGACGCCAATGACTCGACCAAGGGCGAGCATTACTACGGCCGTATCTTCGGCCAGTTGAACCTGTTCGAAGAAACCGGTTGGATCAACTGGGAACATATCGGCAGTGCCGGGTATTCCGAGAATCAACGCGATAACTTCGGCAGCTTCCAGAGCGAATTCGACGGCAAGCGAAGCCAATATTATTATCAGACCAACCTGTTGATCGACACCCCGGATCTCGCGGAAAGCCACCATACCCTGACCTTCAAACTGGAGCATGAGCGGGACACGGTCAATGCCAGTTCGGCTTTTTCCAACGTGGATCGGAGCGTCGGCACGACCAGCTATATCGGCGAATACCAGTTGGCCATGCTGGAGCGCCTGTCGCTGAGCGGAAGCGTCCGCTACGATAACAACGACAACCTGTTCGATGATCAGACGACGTATCGAACCACTTTCTCGTATCTGCTCAAAGAGACCGGCAGCCGGCTTCATGCGAGCTGGGGAACCGGGGTC
>JAKEEL010000020.1 GCA_022616595.1 Methylococcaceae bacterium | reverse complement strand
GGGTACGATCGCAGCAGGTCCATGGCCGCCCTGGAAAACCTGGGGGCGTCCAAGCGATGTTTCTTACTGAAATAATTCATAAAGTATTTGACGAGGTGATCGACGTCCCCGGAACGTTCACGCAATGGCGGGATTTGAAGGGGGACTACATTCAACCTGAAAAACAGGTCGTGTCGAAATTCACCCGCGGCGATTTTGTCCTGCAGACTGCTGTTCGTTGCCGCGATGATACGGACGTCCACGTTTTGCGTCCGGGTTTGTCCGACCGGTTGGCATTCGCCGGTCTCCAAGAAGCGCAGGAGTTTTGCCTGCAGCGACAATGATAGGGAATCCACTTCGTCGAGGAACAGGGTACCGGTGTTTGCGGACTGCAGGCGCCCGATCTGGTTGGATACGGCGCCGGTGAACGCGCCCTTGCAGTGGCCGAACAACTCGGATTCGGCGATGTTTTCAGGGAGCGCCGCGCAGTTCAGCGTTACGAATGGCTTGTGTGCTCTCGAGCTGTGTTTTTGCAATGCATTCGCAATCACCTCCTTGCCGGTCCCGGTCTCGCCGGTTATCAGAATGGTCACGTCGGTTGCCGCGATGATCTGTGCGCTGCGGAGTAACGCTTCAAAATTTGGCGAACGGCCAATGATTGATCTGAACGCATCCATGGGCATTACCTCTTCGAATCGGTTTTTTTGTTTTTAATGCAAATACATACGCAGCGGGTAAAGATCGGGAAAGGCCGCAAAAAGAGCCAATGCGATCATGAAGATTCCCGCAAAGCGCCTCAACCAACGGTTATTGGCGACGCGGCTTAGCAGGTTGGTCATTATACCTACGCTCACGACCGCCGGTAAAGTCCCCAGCCCGAAAAACAGCATCGTGAATGCGCTTCTGTGGATTTGGTCGGCCGTCGCCGACAGCGCCAGTGCCGCGTAAACCAGTCCACAGGGCAGCCATCCCCAGACCATTCCGAAAAAAAAGCTGCTGGGCATCGTATGAATCGGCACCAGCCTGCGTCCCAGCGGTTCGATCAAGCGCCAGAATTTCGAACCGATCCGTTCGATATAGGCAAAACGCGGAAACCAGCCCGCGATATAAAGTCCGGCGCCTCCCATGATCAGGGCCGAACTGATTTGCAGTACGCGGTAGCCATCGATCTGATTGAAGGGCAGGGTAAACACATGGTGCAGTACACCGACCAGAAGTCCCGCGGCTGTATAGCTCGATATGCGGCCCAGGTTGTAGCTCAAAACGTACTGAAACAGGGCTCGCGTGCTGCGGCGGATATCCTGGCGAAGGCCCAGGGTCAACGCGCCAATGATCGACCCGCACATGCCGAGGCAATGCATGCTGCTGAACAGCCCCATGATGAATGCAACCAGATAGGATGTATTGAAACCTTGTAGTATTTCCATAGCGGCGGCTAACCTTAGCACAGTGCGCAAAATTCACAAGCCTTGATTGCATTCCGCATAACGCCGCGCAATCGGAGTGCTGATCGATCGACCGGGATGATTGACAACTCCCCGGTCTTTGAGTACTTTTTCCTTTCCCGAGAACAATAATGACAAATCGCTCCAGATCGAATGATGCCCTGGACTTTTCGCAATTTTCCGCACCTTCCGTTGACCAGTCCTCGCTTCGGTCATGCAACAACCTAGTCACGAGCACGGTCTACCGGCGATCGCACTTTCACCGGTACCCGTTGCGGATACGGTTGATCGAACTTTCCAGGCCTTGTCGGGCGGTCTCGGGAAGCACGCTGCGAAGCTTCTGAATTTTTTTATCGGCGACGCCGAACGCTGGGAAATCACGTTTCTTATCGCAGGCGCGATCGCGGTATCCGTCATGGACATCACCCCGCAGCGGATCACGATGTGGGGCGGTTCTCATCTTTTCATCTATATCGGCATGAGTATCGCGCTGCATCGCTATTTTTCCCACAAATCGTTCAAGACCTCGCGGATATTTCAGGCGCTGCTCGCGGTCTGGGGATCCTTTTCCCTGCAAGGCGGCGCCTTGTTCTGGGCGGCCCTGCATCGACACCATCACACGCACTGTGACGAAAACGTGGATCTTCATTCGCCCCAACCGGTTACGCTTCGTTCGTTTTACTGGTCGCACATGGGTTGGCTGTCCCAACCCCGGATCATGAATATCTGGGAAGACAGCCGTTTGATCGATGATCTTTTGAAGTATAAAGAACTCTATTTGATTCAAAAATACGATCGGCTGGTCTGCGCACTCTATGTGATTCCATGGGTCGCTTTCGCAGGCCTGGAGGGCTATGTCTTCGGTTGGCTGCTGCCCCGGATAACGGCTTATCATTGCACGGCGCTCGTGAATTCGATCGATCACATGTTCGGGTACACTTGGAAGAATGACGCTCAATGCAAGGCCGGTAACGTCTGGTGGAGCCTTCCTTTACAATTGGGGGAAAATTGGCATGCCAATCACCACCATCATCCGGGGAGGTCGAATCGCCAACAAACTTGGTGGGAAATCGATCCGATCCACTGGGTGGTGGCTGCCTTTGCCAAATGCGGCCTGGTTCGGGACGTGAAGACCTGAAATCCCTCATTCCGTATGAATCTTTGAGCGTATGAACAATGCTGTAACGATCAAGCAGGTCGACGACAAACAAGCTTTGCTCGAATTCGTCGAATTCCCGTTCAAGCTCTACAAACACGATTCGAACTGGGTTCCGCCGTTCATCCGGGAGCGGCTCGAGTTCTTCGATGTCAAAAAAAATCCATTTTACGAGCACGCGCGCTATCGACTGTTCCTCGCCTATCGCAACGGCGATTTGGCCGGTACGATTGGCGCGGTGGTCGATGACAACCACAATCAGGCTCATAATGAACGGTGCGGCGCGTTCGGTTTTTTCGAGTGCATCAACGATCAGGAAGTTGCCGGTTCACTGTTGAATCGCGCGGAGGATTGGATCCGCGGCCAGGGAATGACCCTGATTCGCGGGCCCTTGAATTTTTCGGTCAATCACGAATGCGGTTTGTTGATCGACGGCTTCGATGAGCCTCCGATGGTCATGATGACCTACAATCCCCGTTATTATCAGCAATTGATCAATCATTGCGGATATCAAAAAAAAGTGGATCTCTTCGCCTATATCGGCAATATCGATGAGCTTTGGGAAAATGCTCCTGCGAGTCTGTTTCGCATCGCCGAGAATGTCGCTGAGCGCGAGGGAATTCGCGTGCGTACCCTGGATCTACGCGATATGAATCGGGAGAATCTGCGCATCAGAGAGGTCTATAACCGTTCGTTTGGCAAGCAGTGGGGTTTTGTACCGATGAACGAAAAGGAGTGTGAATACTTTTCCGAGCTGACGCGCAAACTGGCCGATCCGAATTTGATCTTGATCGCGGAGAATCAAGCCGGCGAAGCGGTCGGCGTCTCCCTGGCGCTGCCGGACTTCCATCAGGCACTGCGCCGCAGCGGGGGCGGCCGGCTGTTCCCCTTCGGGTTGCTGAAGTTTCTCTGGTATCTGAGAAAAGTCGATCAGATCCGATTGATCGCGATGGGTGTGCTCGAGCAATACCGGAACCGCGGGATCGATGCGATATTTTGGGTCGAAACGGCCAGGGCCGCCAGAGCGCACGGATATAAGCGATTGGAATGTTCCTGGGTGCTGGAGGAGAACGAGATGATGAACACCTTGGGCCGGACCTTGAGAGGTAAAATCTACAAGACCTATCAAATCCTGGAAAAACGATTGTCTACTCCATGACATGTCCATTATGATTCAGAATCGACGGCTTTCGGTCCGATTTTTTCGATCGACATGGCGATTGCGATAAAAACCACAAGAAGTATAATAGAATTCAAAAGTCACGGGAGCAACCCTCTGCATGGCTTATAATAATATGATATTAAAAGAAAATATTTTTTCCAATGAATGTTTTCCATTTTCCCGAACCACATAATTTTGCCGAAGGTGTTGTGTTATGAATGATCTTGCTGGCAACCCGGGTACCGCGCGTGAAGAAATCGTGACCAAACTGAAGGGTGAAATTGCCGAGCTTCTGTGTCTTGAGTCCTCGGACGGCATCGATGAGAACACCCGTCTGGTCGAAGATCTGAATGTCGATTCGCTCGGCATGGTCGATCTGGTCATGCAGGTCGAAGACAGCTTTGAGGTGTCTTTGCCGACCAATTCCGATCTGAGCCGGATCAAGACGATCGGCGATGTGGTGGACATGCTGACCCAGCACCTGAAGACCGGGTTGAACTATGGGCATTAATCCCAGTTTTGCGAGTCCGGACACCCTGGATAAGTTCTATATCAGCGGCCGCAAAATGTGGCCCGATCTCGGTGAATTGCAGAATCTGAAATTCGACCGATCGCGGGTACCGGATGAAGTCGTGCAGTTCATGCGCAGCACCTCGTTGAATGAATACGGTGTCGCGCATTATGTCGGGAGTTATCTGAGAAGCTATCACGACGATTTCAAACTGCGCATGTGGTCGGCGATCTGGGCCGCCGAGGAATATGTCCATTATCTTGTGTTGCGGCGGATGCTGGAAGGCTTGGGCGAACCGCTCACGGACGAAGATTTCGAAGGTCTTGAAAGAGGGGATTTCGTAACGAGTTATAGCCAATATTTCGACAACATCCTGGTCAGCCCTGGCATCGACCGCCGGATGGTTCAACTGATCTTCGGGGTTATCCAGGAGTTTTCAGCGGTCATCGCCTATACGGCCGCCGCGGAAAAATGCAACGTCCCGGAAATGGAAGTCTTGTTCAAAAGGATCGCCAAGGACGAAACCCGTCATTTTCGGTTCAACCAGGTCGCACTGGAATCGCTGTGCGAGACCTGCGGTGAGGAAAATCGGGCTTTGATCTGGCCGCAGTTTCGTGCGATCTGGGGTGATTTGCAGATGCCCCAGGAACATATCCCATACTTTTCCGAGAACGCGATCGGGACCGAGTTGTATACCGGTCTCTGGAGCGGAGAACTGCGCTCGCGCATGATCCTCCGGATGACCCAATACTTCAAGAAATTCAGGCCGGACAAGGCCAAGCCGGCGATTGCCGGTTGATCCGGCG
>JAKEEL010000155.1 GCA_022616595.1 Methylococcaceae bacterium | reverse complement strand
TAATCATTACGCTTGCGGCACTCGCGCAACGCTGAGACTCGAATCCAAAAGGGGTGAGGGCTTTACAACCCACACCCCTTTTTCATTTGTATTTTGTATGATGGACTGATCTCATTCAGGGGTGGGCAAACACTTCCACGCTTTGGGAAGGAACGGAAATTCAGGTACTCGCTCATGCGGCAGGGAGTGTTGGAGCCCCCGCGTGCACAATCGTCAATTTTACGAACACCTGACAGGTGGCGATCTTTTTCTCCTGACCCGGCCAACCAATTGCCAAATGCCCCGGAATGATCTTAAATAAGTGTTGTAGAATAATTTGAACACCCATCGGAATTCAGCCTATCAGCAACGACATGAGCGCGGATCTGCCTGCGGCCCAAGAATACGAGATCGTCCCATCGACTTATGAGTGGTCGGTCCGGGTATTCAGGACCCTCAAAAAGCTGCTTTCCGTCAACGTCAAGCTGCATTCCGAAAAAAGTGCGATCGAACGCGGCGAAATCTTCCTGTTCAACCATTTCGCACGCTTCGAAACCTTCATCCCGCAGTATCTGATCTACGAAGAAACCGGAAGCTATTGTTTTTCGGTCGCCCACCGCGAATTTTTTGCCGGGGATGATGTGCTGTCCAATTACCTGACTTCGGTCGGCGCGGTTCCCCACGATCATGAAAATCTGCTGCCGATTTTGAGCAGGCAGGTCCTCAAGGGGCGCAAAATCATCATCTTTCCTGAAGGCGGCATGGTCAAGGACCGGCAGGTTGTGGACCATAAAGGGGAATACAGCATTTTTTCCCGCAGTACGATGGGACGCCGAAAACAGCACACCGGCGCCGCGGTCCTCGCGCTCGGTGTGGATGCCTTGAAGAAAATCATCCGCAATGCTTATTACTACCAGGACAAGAATCGCTTGGAACGCTGGTGCACCGAGATCGGAATCGATCATATCGGAAGCTTGCTCGAGGCCGCTCTGCGGCCCACGGTCATCGTGCCCGCGAATATCACGTTCTACCCGATCCGTATCAATGAGAATCTATTACGCAAAGGCGCTGAACTGCTCAACTCGGGATTGACCCGCCGGCATTCCGAGGAACTGTTGATCGAAGGCAATATCCTGCTGAAGGACACCGACATGGACATCCGATTCGGAACGCCGATCCTCGCGGAGTCGGCCTGGCGATGGTGGGAACGCGAGCTGATCGACCGGATCTCGCCCAATATCGACTCCATCGACCGACTCTTCGACCTGCATACCCGGGCGGCCTCGCGCAGCGAAAAGCTTCTTGCCGCGGGTATCAAGCGCAATGCTCATTTTCTGCGCGATCTCTATATGGAGTATATGTATCAGGCCGTGACGGTGAATATCAGCCATCTGGCCTCATCGATCATCATGCTGCTCCTGAAGCGCGGCGATATTGAAATCAGCCGTTCGCTATTCCACAAGGCTCTGTATCTCGCGGTCAAGTCGGTGCAAAAAATTCCCTCGATCCATTTACACCGAAGCCTCCTGGATCCGGATGTTTACCGTCATCTCGAGGAGGGCAACAACAAAGGCCTGGAACAATTCCTGTATATGGCCGAATCGAGTGAACTGATCGAACCTCTGGAGAATTCCTACCGCTTTTTACCGAAGCTTGTTGAAGAACACGATTTCGATACCATCCGCATGGAAAACCTGGTCGCTGTCTATGCCAACGAAGTGGCCCCGCTGCCCTTTATCCGCACGATTTGTGAGAATTCCTTGAATGAAGCCAGCCAATTCGATCAGGTACGCGAGGCGGCCTTGCATTTCGACGACGAGTTGATGTCCTGGAAATGGGACAAACAAATTTACTCCAAACCGGGTTTCGATGAACTCAACCAGCTCGAGACCGCCACGGAAGATTCCCGCCCGTTCTTTTTCCTGCCGAAACAAAATGCGGGAGCCGGCGTTATTCTTGTCCACGGTCTCCTCGCTTCGCCGGCGGAAGTCCGTTCCTTCGGAGAACGCCTGTTCGAACAAGGCTATGTGGTCATCGGGGTGCGCCTGAAAGGCCATGGCACTTCTCCGAAGGACTTGCGCGAACGGCAATGGGAAGACTGGTACGACTCGGTTCTCAGGGCTTATTCGATCCTCCAGCAATACGCGGACCAGATCCATGTCGTCGGCTTTTCCACCGGCGGGGCGCTGGCGCTGCGGCTCGCGTCCGATCAACCCGATTCCCTGACCGGCGTGTCGGCGATTTCCGTGCCGATCAAATTTCGCGATCCTAAAATGATGTTCGTTCCGCTGGTGCACGGCACCAATAAACTGGTCCGTTGGATATCGAGTTATGAAGGCGTCAAACCGTTCTTGCAAAACAAACCGGAACATCCGACCGTAAACTACCAGAACATTCCAATCCGGGGACTTTATGAATTGCGCCGCCTGATCGCCGAGCTGGAAACCCGTTTGGGCGATGTTCATTGTCCGGTCCTGTTGATTCAGGCGAACAAGGACCCCACCGTGGATCCCAAGAGCGCGGATATCATTCTGCGCAAACTGGGCTCGCCGATCAAGGAATTGTTGAGTATCGAATCGGATCGACACGGAATCCTGATGGAAAATATCGGGCGGACCCAGGAAAGCATTTCCACTTTCATCCAACGATGCGCCAACCTGCTGCCCTATGCCAGGGCCTATGAGACCTATGATCAACAAACCGCCGAAAGCCTGCCCGGAGTTTAAACAAAGCCGGGATAAACCCTGGATCACGCAATATCCCGAAGGTACCCCCGCGGAAGTCGGTCCCGTACCCTGGTCTTCAATTCCCGATTTTTTCGCCTCGATCGTTCGAAAATATCCGGATCACCCGGCGGTTGCCAATATGGGTACGCAGTTGAGCTATACCCAACTGGACGAAATCAGTTCGCAATTGGCCAATTATCTTGCGCAAGAAATCGGTCTGCCGAAAGGAAGCCGGGTCGCGATCATGATGCCGAATCTGCTGCAGCATGCGGTTGCGATCCTCGGAATCCTCAAGGCGGGACTCATTGTGGTAAACATCAACCCGCTGTACACGCCGGACGAACTGCAACATCAATTAAGTGATTCGGGTGCCAAGGCAATCATTATTCTGGAAAATTTCTGTCACGTGCTCGAGTCGGTGCTCCAAGTTACAGCGGTTGAACACGTGATCAGGACTTCGATCGGAGATCTATTGACTTTTCCGAGATCCCTGGTGGTCAATTTTGTCGTCAAGCATGTCAAAAAGATGGTCCCCGATTCTCGAATCCGAGAGTCCATGCCCTTCAAATGGGCGCTCGCGAAAGGCAGCCGGATCTCATTCCGTCCACCCGAGATCGATCCCGATGATACCGCGGTACTGCAATATACCGGGGGAACCACCGGAGTCTGCAAGGGCGCGGTTCTGAGTCACCGGAACCTCCTGATCAATATGCAGCAATCGACTCTGTGGATCAGTCGCGGCGCGGTGCCGGGCAAGCAAATCGTCCCCGGACGGGAAATCGTGATCAATGCGTTGCCCTTGTATCATATCTTCTCGCTGACCGCGAGTTTTCTGACCTTCATCAATCTCGGCAGCCTGAACTATCTGATCACCAATCCGCGTGATTTACCCACCTTCATCAAAGAACTCAAGCGCGTTCCCTTCACCTGCATACCGGGTGTCAATACCTTGTTCAACCGGCTAATGACTACCCCGGGATTTAAAGATCTCGATTTTTCAACGCTCAAACTCAGTGTGGGCGGGGGCATGGCGATTCAGCGATCGGTCGCCGAACGCTGGAAAGCCTTGACCGGATGCTCACTGATCGAAGGCTACGGACTCACGGAAGCTTCGCCCGCGGTGTGTCTGAACCCGCTGAACCTGCAAAATTACAACGGCAGCATCGGCCTGCCCCTGCCATCGACCGAATGCAGCATCCGTGATGACGAGGGCTTCGAACTTCCCTCGGGCGAAATCGGTGAATTATGGGTTCGAGGCCCGCAGGTCATGCAAGGTTACTGGAACCGGCCAGACGAAACCGAAAAAGTGCTGAGTCCCGACGGTTGGTTGAAGACCGGCGATATTGCCCGTATCGACGACGGTTACATCCACTTGGTCGACCGGAAAAAAGACATGATCATCGTCTCCGGTTTCAATGTCTTTCCGAACGACATCGAGGTGGTCATCTGCAACCATCCGGATGCGGTGGAGTGCGGCGTGATCGGTATCGAGGATGACGATTGCGGCGAAGCAATCAGGGCTTTCGTGGTCAGCAGCAATCCCGAATTGGATGAACAGCAACTGATACTCTATTGTCGTGAACGGCTGACTCCTTACAAGGTCCCGAAGTCGATCATTTTCGTGCCCGATCTTCCGAAATCGGATATCGGTAAGGTATTGCGCAGAAAGCTTCGGGAACTCATGAATTAATAATGGTGCATCGCGGGATGTGCCGGCGCATCCGGCGTTCCTTCCATTGAAAGGAGCAAGCTTCATGAAGCAAGGTTTGAGGAAAGCGGCGGTGATCGGCGCCGGGGTCATGGGCGCCAGGATAGCGGCACACATCGCCAATGCCGGGCTCGACGTGTATCTGCTGGATATCGTCCCCGAGGGTGTCGATGATCGTAGCGCGATCGCCCGGTCGGCAGTCGATCGCCTGTTACACATGCCGGTGCTTCCGGCCTTTACCCATCCGGACAATGCCAGACAGGTCATCCCCGGCAACGTGGAAGATCATCTGCACTGGCTGCGCGGAGTCGACTGGATCGTCGAGGCCATTGTCGAACGGCTCGATGTCAAGCAGGCGCTTTACAAGAACATCGAGGAAGTCAGAAACCCGGAATGCATCGTTTCCTCGAATACCTCGACCATTCCGCTCAGCGAGCTGACTCGCGGAATGCCACAAGGCTTTGCCAGGAATTTCCTGATCACGCATTTCTTCAATCCTCCGCGCACCATGCGCCTGCTCGAAATCATCCGCGGGCCCATGACCCGCGCCGAAATCGTCCGGACTATCGCAAATTTCATCGACCAGGATCTTGGGAAAAGCCTTGTCGAGTGCAGTGATACTCCGGGATTCATCTGCAACCGGATCGGAGTATTCTGGCTTCAGTGCGCCCTGCACGAGGCGATCCGGTTGAACCTGAGCATCGAAGAAGTCGATGCGGCACTGAGCAGACCGCTCGGCAACCCGAAGACCGGAATATTCGGCCTCTTCGATCTGATCGGCCTCGATTTGATTCCGCATATCATCGACAGCCTGAAGGCAGGACTTCCGGACGGCGATCCGTTCCATGCGTATAGCAAAATTCCCGCTGTCTATCACAACATGTTGGACCGAGGCTATCTCGGACGCAAGTGCGGATCCGGTTTCTACCGCATTCGCCGGGTCGATGGAGAAAAGATCAGCGATTCCATCGATCTTGCGAGTGGTGACTACCGTCAGACTCGAAAAGCCTTACTGGAACTGCCCGACCAATCCGGTAGTTCTTCGCTTAGAGCCCTGCTGGATTTACCATCCGAACTCGGTCGCTTTGCCTGGAAGGTCGTTTCGGAGACTTTGAATTATTCAGCCGGGTTGGTGCCCGAGGTCGCGCGCAACCTGGCGGACATCGACCGCGCGATGCGCCTGGGTTTCAACTGGAGGGCCGGACCCTTTGAGATGACGGACCAGCTCGGCATCGACTACCTCGAAACGCGGATTC
>JAKEEL010000154.1 GCA_022616595.1 Methylococcaceae bacterium | reverse complement strand
CGGTCACCTTGCAAAGCTTGGCGAACAGGTTCTGGCCCTGCTCGGCGCTGGACATCATATTGGTCAGCACTTGAAAGCGACACAATCCATGATCGCGGTTCAATAGTTTAATGAACGCGTAAGCATCCGTCAGCGAGGTTGGTTCATCGCACACCACCACCACGACTTCCTGGCAGGCCTTGGCGAAATTCACCACGCCGCTCGAAATCCCGGCCGCCGTATCGACGATCAAGACATCGATCTCCTGATCGAATTCACTGAAGGAACGAATGACGGCCGCCTGTTCGGTCGTGGTCAGTTCGGCCATTTTTTGAATACCCGAGGCACCGGGAACCACCATCAGTCCGGCAGGCCCTTTGACCATGACCTCGTCGAGACTTTTCTCTCCCTCGAGTACGTGGAAGAAGTTGTAACGCGGCGAAAGCCCGAGCAGCACATCGATGTTCGCGAGTCCCATATCCGCATCCAACAGAACCACCGAATGGCCGAATTCGGCCAGAGCGGTCCCGAGGTTGACCGACACATTGGTTTTCCCGACGCCGCCCTTTCCACTGGTCACCGCCAGCACGCGCACCGGGCGCCTAGATTGCATAACGATTCCCCCGTGCCGCGCGGTCCGAAACCTTGCGGCAGCCGGTCGCCCAAAGCGCCGAAAGCGACTCCCATCCGCTACGCGAATCAAAACCTGACACCGACAGATCTCCTGTTGAATCCGATTGCATTAAAGTCTTGCGTTTGGTCCGATTATCCACACGCTTGAATCCTCTGGTCCGGCGGATCGCAATTCGCGGACTTGAACGGAAAGGCTTGGGCGGACGCGAAACAGCGCTCGGCCAAGCCGTATTCCCTTGCCGTTCTTAGATTTTCCGGTACCTTCTGGCCGTCACAAACAAACGACAAGGACAGTCTGTTTTCGACGAGAGCCGAGACGGCAGATCCGAGCATGACAGCCTCGTCAAGCTTGGTCAGGATCGCGGCATAGGGTTCGAAGACCCGGAAAGCCTGGATGATTTCTTGCATCGTCGCGTATTGCGTTGCCGCGGACATCACCAGATAGGAACGGACCGGCAGATTCTTATCGCGCAACACCGGAAATCGATCGGCCAGGCTCATCGCTCTTTGGCTGACGCCCGCGGTATCGATCAGAACCAGACGCTTATCGATCAAGTCCGCGAGCACTTTTTCCAGTTCCGCGTTGTCGTGCGCGGTGCGTACCGGGATGTCCAGAATGCGCCCGTAGGTATTGAGTTGCTCGAAGGCGGCGATGCGGTAATTATCGGCCGTAACCAACGCAATCTTTCGGGAACCGTATTTCAGACAAAACCTCGCGGCAAGCTTTGCAATGCTGGTCGTTTTTCCCACGCCGGTAGGCCCGATCAGCGCAACGATCCCCCCATGATCCAGCAGATTGTCATCGTGGATCATGAAATGCCGGGAGATACTCCGCTTGACCTTGTCCCAGGCATTTGAAAAATCGCATGAGGCGCCTATCTGTTTGATGATTTTTTTACTGATCGTATCCGAAAAACCCAATTGGTTGAGCCGGCGCGAGACCTCTCGACAAACCGGGTTGTGTCGTAGAGACTCCGCGCAGGAAATATCAGACATGTGAGAATTCAAAAGGTCCCGCATCAAATCGAACTCTTTGCGCATTTCTTCAATCACCGGTTCGAGTACCGGGCGGGCATTCGGGGCAACGCTTGCGGCAGGCTCCGGATCCGCCGGATTGACGGGTGAGTCGGAACGGGCAGCGCGAATCAGACCGGCCGAGCGATCGAGCGATTTGGAATCTTCGTCGGATAAGCCGGGCTGGTTCAGGAGCGGCTTGGATTTTAGGTTGGCGGCGGGGTCTGATGTGGACGGAATTCTGCGATCCGCTGCATCGGATCCACGGATCTGGTTTTGAAACAATTCCTGATCGAAGTCCATGGCCGCCACGATTTCGATCCCTTCGTCGACCTTCCGGTTCGACAGAATAACCGCCTCGGCGCCAAGTTCCTCGCGGACCAGGCGCATCGCCTGACGAATATCGGGAGCGCAAAAACGTCTGATTTTCATAGTTCCACCTCGATAACCCTAGGCTTGGCGCTGTCCGACGCTGGCAACGACTTTGATCTGACAATTTTCCGGCACTTCATTATAGGCCAGAACATGCAAGGTACTGATCGATGGCCGGACGAAGCGAGCCATCCAGGGCCTGAGCAACGAAGAAACCAGTAATATCGCGGGATTGCCCCTGGCTTCCAGTGTTTGGCTGCTTTCTTCCAACGATTTGTGCATTTGTTCGGCGAGTCCGGGTTCGATCACCGCAGCATTTTCTCCCGCACTTTCCAATGTTTTATGCAACAGACGTTCCAATTCATGGTCCAGAGTAATGACTTCAATTTCAGTCGTGACGCCATTGATTTTTTGGGTAATCAACCTTCCCAATGCGACCCGGACCGCGGCGGTCAATGTGCCGGGGTCTTGACTCCTGGGTCCGTATTCCGCCAGTGTTTCGGCGATCGATCGAATATCCCGGACCGGAATGTGTTCTTTCAACAGGTTCTGCATCACCTTAACGAAAACCGGCAGCGGCACGACTTTCGGAACCAGTCCCTCGGCAAGTTTGGGCGCGGCCTTGGCCAGCGTCTCCAACAAATGCTGAGCTTCCTCGTGGCCGAAGAGTTCATGCGAATGACGCTGGATGAGCTGGCTCATATGGGTCGCGATCACGGTGCTCGGATCGACGACGGTATATCCCAGGGTCTGGGCATGATCCTTCTGCTCCTCGGCGATCCATACCGCCTCGAGACCGAAGGCCGGATCCTTTCCTGCGATTCCCTGCAGGTTGCCGAAAACCTGACCCGGATTGATCGCCATCTCCCGGTCCGGATGCACCTCGGAAGCACCGACCGTCACGCCCATGAGCGAGATCTGGTAAGCATTCGGCGCCAGGTCCAGATTGTCCCGGATATGCACCGAAGGCACCAGAAAGCCGAACTCCTGGGAAAGCTTCTTGCGGATTCCCTTGATCCGGGACATCAATTGTCCGCCCTGCCCCTTGTCCACCAAGGGGATCAGCCGATAACCGACTTCGAGACCGATCATATCCACCGGCATCACATCCTCCCAACTCAGATCGACCGTCTCCGTCTGAACCGCGGGAATGATTTTTTCGGCCGCGAAATCGGCCAGGGCCGCACGGCGTTTTTGTATCGAATAAGCCGCGGCCCCGAGCCCGCCCGCGAGCAGCAGAAAAGGAAGATTCGGCATGCCGGGAATCAATCCGAGCAAGCCGACCGCTCCCGCGCTGACCGCGAGCGGCTTCGGATTATCGAATAACTGAGCGCTGAACTGCTGGCCAATATCCAGAGAACTGCTGGTGACACGCGTGACGATCACCGCGGATGCCGTGGACAACAGCAGGGCCGGGATCTGGGCAACCAGTCCGTCGCCGATGGTCAACAGAACGTAATGATGCGACGCGTCGGCGAGCGAGAGCTGGTGCTGAGTCATGCCGATGATCAGACCCCCGATCACATTGATAAACAGAATCAGGATTCCGGCGATCGCATCGCCGCGCACGAATTTGCTCGCACCATCCATGGAGCCGTAGAAATCGGCTTCCAGCGCGATTTCGGCGCGCCGCGCGCGGGCCTCGTCCTGCGAGATCAAGCCGGAGTTCAGATCCGCGTCGATCGCCATCTGCTTGCCCGGCATCGCATCCAGGGTAAAGCGCGCGCTGACTTCCGAAACGCGTCCGGCGCCTTTGGTCACCACGACGAAATTGATGATGACCAGGATCGTGAATACCACCAGACCGACCGCGAAGTTCCCGCCGATCACGAATTCGCCGAAAGCCTCGATCACCTTGCCCGCAGCGTCGCCGCCCTCGTGGCCTCGGAGCAGAACGATTCGGGTCGAGGCGACATTCAATCCGAGCCGCAAAAGGGTCGCGACCAGGATCACGGTCGGGAATATCGCGAAGTCCAGCGGTTTCGCGGTGTACACGACGACCAGCAATATGATCAGCGACAGCGTGATATTGAAGGTGAACAACAGGTCCAATACAAAGGCCGGCAAGGGCAGGACCAACATGCTCAGGAGCAGCATGATCAACAACGGCGCCCCGAGCCCGCTATGCCGGATCAATTTCAATTTGCCGATTATGAAATCTTTATTCATGGAAAGTATCCGGATGGATTTCAGAGGTACTGAAAGCTACAAGCCGGCCCGCGCCGGTTCTTTACGCGCGGTCCCGGTACTCTTCCGGGATCGGAAAGTCGGCGGGTAAAACAGGCGGCCTGCCATTTCGCGAGTCAGCGGATTTGAGCTGGTAGACATAGGCCAGAATCTGCGCTACGGCCAAAAACAGGCCTTCCGGGATCTCATCACCGACATCGGTCGAGCGGTGCAAGGCGCGAGCCAGGGACGGTGCGCGAACGATCGGAACCCCGGCTCCCGATGCCAGATTGCGGATGTGCGCCGCGACCAGGTCCCTGCCCTTAGCGACCACCCGCGGCGCACCGGTTCCCCGCTGTTCGTATTTCAATGCGACCGCGAAATGAGTCGGGTTGGTCACGATCACGTCCGCCTTCGGGACTTCCTGCATCATCCGGCCCTGCGCCATCTGCATCTGCAGGCTTCTGATCCTTCTCTTCACTTCGGGGCGGCCGTCGGTCTCCTTCATTTCGTCCTTGACTTCCTGCATCGTCATCTTCAGCTTGCGCTTGTGATCCCAAAGTTGAAACGGAACGTCGATCGATGCGATCAGTCCAATCGCCGCACTCAAGATCACAAAGGAAAATCCGATCAGCCAGATCCCGTGCGGAATCGCGGTGGCGACCGATTCATTCGCGAGACCGACGAAGTCGTTGAGATAGTACAGGAAAAGACCCACGGTCACGCTAGCGATCAGACAGAACTTGATCAATGATTTGACCAGCTCGATCAAACCGTGCAGCCCGAAAATCCGGGACAAGCCTTTCCAGGGATCGATCTTTTCCCATTTCGGCTGCATCGACTCCAAGCTGAATACCCAGCCGCCCAATCCCAGGGGACCGGCAAGCGCCGCGATCACCAGGACGCACAGAAAAGGCGCGAGCAGCGTCAAGGCTTGTTGCATGGCATTGCCGAAATGGATCAGCAAAGCCTGATCATCAAAAATGTCGGCCCTGGAGATCTGGAATTCGGCCCGCATCAGCGCCGCCAACCCGGCTGCGGCTCTCTCGCCCGACAGCATCAGCACAGCCGATCCAAGCAACAGGACCACGAAGGTATTCAGTTCGCGCGACCTCGCGATCTGCCCTTTTTCACGGGCATCGCTCAGGCGTTTGGCGCTGGGTTCCTCGCTGCGTTCCTGTTCGCTGTGTTCCGCCACGGCGGCCTACATCCCGAGAGTTCCACTCAAGGCGCGATAGCTATCGTCGAGCAGTCCGGAAAACTGGCTCGACATGACCGGCAGCGTGAGCCAGATCAACCACAAACCCAGCAGGATGCTCACGACGAAACCCACCGCGAAAACATTCAGCTGGGGTGCCGCACGGGTTGCTACGCCGAAGCCTATATTGACCAGCAACAAGCCCAGCATCACCGGCAAGGCCATCCACACACCGCCGGCGAATATCCGACTGCTCCAGGCCATCAGAGACCAGATACCCGCATGCGAAATTCCGTTCAGCGATACCGGAATGGTCCGGAAACTGTCGACCAGAATTTCGATCAGTAACAAATGGCCATCCGTGGCCAGAAACAGTAATGTGGTCAACATCATATAAAACTGCGCGACGACCGGCACCTGAACGCCGGTCTGCGGATCCACCATCGACGCAAAGCCGAGACCCATGCCGTAGGCAATCGCCTGCCCGCCGAAAACCACCGCGGCAAAAACCATGCGCAGGAAAAAGCCGCTCAGGATTCCGATGAACACTTGATGAATCGCGATCATCAGACCCGGATAGGTAAACAGCTCGAAAGGCGGAGGCGCAGGCAATAGAGGCGTCACAAGCCAGGTCATCGCGAGCGCCAGGATCAAACGGATCCGCGCTGGAACCGGCTGACCGCTGAACACCGGTATCGAAATAAACAGCGAGCCGATGCGCAGCATCGGCCAGACGAACGATGCGACCGTGTGCAGGATCTCTGCTTCGCTGAAAGTCAGCATGGGTTGAACGAGACCGCGCGCCGGCAAAATCGGCTCAACCGATCAAAAGCGGAATGCTGCGAACCAGTTCCTGCATGTATTCCACCATCACATGGATCATCCAGGGACCCGCGAACATCAACACCACCCCGAGCGTGATCAGCTTCGGCACGAAAGTCAGGGTCATTTCATTGATCTGGGTCGCCGCCTGAAACATCGCGATCAGCAACCCGACAACGAGCGATGTCAGCAAGATCGGCGCGGTCAATTTGACCGCGACCAGCATGGTCTCCTGACCCACGGTCATAACGCTTCCCGGAGTCATGGACCCCCCCTTTCGTTTCTTCCACTCATATAAAAAAGCTCGCGGCAAGCATTTCGATGATCAAGGTCCAGCCATCGGCCAGAACGAACAACATCAACTTGAAGGGCAGCGAAATGATCAAGGGCGACAACATCATCATGCCCATCGACATCAGGACGCTGGCCACCACCAGGTCGATCACCAGGAAGGGCAGAAAAATCAGAAAACCGATCTGAAACGCGGTTTTCAACTCGCTGGTCACGAAGGCCGGAAGCAACACGGAAAATGGAACCGCCTCGGGCGCATCGATTTCTTCTTTTCCCGAAATCCGCAAGAAAAGTTCGAGATCGGTCTCGCGGGTCTGTCTCAACATGAACGATCGAAACGGGACGGAGGCTTTTTCGAGCGCGGCTTTCGCATCGATTTGTTCATTCAGATAGGGTTGGACCGCTTCTTCATTGACCCGGTCGAAGACCGGCAGCATGATGAAAATCGTGAGGAACAGGGAAAGTCCGAGTAAAATCTGGTTGCTCGGGGTTTGCGCCGTACCGAGCGCCTGGCGCAGCAGTGCCAGCACGATCATGACCCGCGTGAAAGCGGTCATGGTGAACAGCATGGCCGGGAGGATCGTCAGCAGGGTCATCAGAGCCAGAATCTGGATCGTGACCGTGTAGGTCTGCCCGCCGGATTGATTGCCGGTCACCGTCAACGCGTCGATCCCTGGCGCCGCGGCACTCTCGGGCGATATTAGCCAGGAGAACAGCACCGGCGCGAGGATTCGGATCGAATGACGGTATTTGTCCAACTCAGACCCCCCGCATCGCCTGTGTGAGCCTGCCGGCGAATGTCACCGGCGCCGGATCGGCCGAATTGCCGCACTCCGCGCGCGCGAGTTCGCCGGGTTCGAGCACATGCAGGGTTTCGACCCGTCCGGGCGCGACCCCGAGCAGCAACTGCCTTTCCCCGACCTGCAGCAGCACGACCCGTTCTCGGGTTCCGACCGGAATGCCGCCGAGTATCCTGAGCCGGTTGCCGTGCGAAATTGAAAGCCGATTGAAGCGCCGCAGCAGCCAGGCCGAAACCAGTATCAAAAAGATCACGAGTCCCAAAGCCATTGTCCACTCCATCAGATCGGACCGCGACAAAGCGTGAGCAGCCTGCGGATCGGCGGTCAAGGCAGCCTGCGCTTCGAGACTGGCCGCGGCCAGCAAAATCGCGATTGCAGGGGTTCGTCGTCTCATTGCAGCTTTTTCACGCGTTCGGCCGCGCTGATCACGTCGGTCAGGCGGATGCCGAATTTGTCATTCACGACCACAACCTCGCCGTGCGCGATCAACGTCCCGTTGACCAGAACGTCCATGGGTTCTCCGGCGAGCCGGTCCAGTTCGACCACCGAACCCTGATTCAGCTGAAGCAGATTTCGAATATTGATCCGGGTACGGCCGATCTCCATCGATATCGTCACCGGCACATCCAGAATCATGTCCAGATTCAGATCATCGGCTGTCGATCCGGACTGTTCCTGCGGAACGCCGGTCAGGTTCTGAAATTCGGCCCTGGACATTTCATCGGGTTCAAAGCCTTTGCCGTCACGGTTGTGCGCGTTCGGCTTTGCGGGTTCCGGGTTTCCGGTGCCGCTTCCTGATCTGTGATCAACGGCCTGGTCCGTTGAATCCCATTCTTCCGCTCGCTCGTTCATCTCTCGTCCTCCAATAGCCAAATTAACGGAGCGGCGCCGTGGACCCGCGCTCGTGGCGATCGGCCAGTAACTTTTGGGTGATCTGTATCGCGTAGCTCGCATCCGATACCCCGACACGCCCCTTGAAAACGGGGATTCCCTCGGCCGTCAGCCGTACCAATTCAGGCACTTCGATCGGAATCACATCGCCCGCTTTCATATTCAATACATCCCGAACCGCGATCGTTTTTTCGACCAGGGTGCTCTGTAATTCGATTTCGGCCGACAGCAGATCGGTGCGCAGCGCCAATTCCCAACGCGTGTCGACTTCTCCGCGGTCGCTCTGAATACCCGCATCGAGCAGTTCCCGGATCGGTTCGATCATCGAATAAGGCAGCGTGATATGGATGTCTCCGCCGCCGCCGTCCAACTCGACATGAATGGTCGATACGACGACGATTTCACTCGGGCTCACGATATTCGCAAACTGCGGGTTGACCTCCGAATTCAGGTATTCGAAATCGACCTTCATGACCGGCTTCCAGGCTTCCTGGAAATCCTTGAACACCAGATCGATCAACAGGTGGATCACCCGCATTTCGGTCGGTGTAAACTCCCGGCCCTCGATCTTATTATGAAATCTTCCGCTGCCTCCGAAAAAATTGTCCACCGTGGTAAACACCAGATTCGGCTCGAAAACAATCAGAGCCCTGCCGCGCAATGGGTTGAAACGGATCAGGTTCAGATTGGTCGGAACGAAGAGGCCGCGGACATAATCCGAGAACTTGAGCACCTGGATGCCCGATATCGCGATCTCCGCCGAACGGCGCAGAAAATTGAACAGACTGATTCGAAAATAGCGGACAAAGCGTTCATTGATCATTTCCAGGGTCGGCATCCGCCCCCGGACGATACGGTCCTGATTCGCGAAATCGTAAGAAACCGGCTGCCCCTTGGGGACTTCGCCCAAGCCGGTTTCAATCGTTCCATCGTCGACCCCGTGCAACAGCGCATCGATTTCGTCCTGCGAGAGTAGATCGTTTCCCGCCATGGCTATTGCATGATGAAGCCGGTAAAAAATATCTCTTCGATCCCTTTGCCGCCGGTCCGCTGTTCCAAGATCGTCTGCAATTCCTTGTGCACCCGCTCGCGCAGTGCTTCCTTGCCCTCGCGAGTCCGCAATCCGGCCGGATCCTGCCCGCCCAGCAACAAAAGCAAATTATTCCGGATCACCGGTTCATGTTTCTGCATCGCGCCGATCGCATCCTGCGATTCAACCAAGGCGGTCATGGTGACTTGCAGGAATCGCGTGCCCTCACCCTGTCGGAAGTTCACGGTAAAGGGTGCCAAGGGGTAATAAATCGATTCACCAGCCTTGACGGACTCGGCAGGGTCGGCGATATCGCGCTCCGCGGTCATGAATTCCGGCACCTGGATCCTCCCCATCGCGTAGAGTGTTCCGATCACCAGCAGAAACAACGTCAACACGCTACTCGCAATGATCCAATACATTTTGGAAGATTTTTTTTGACCGAGATCGAGATCGTCGTCGCCCATCGTGGAGTCTCCATATTCAATGCGAGGTTCTTAGCAAATACTCTGCCAGTATAGTAATACTGTACAATTCAGTATCTTGAGTGCAATGCATTGCCCTCAGGTGAGATTCCGCCATCACTCGATCCCTCTCCGAACCTAAGGCGCCAATATTCCGGCGCCGGGTGTCGAAAACGAGGCTCGCAATGCCGCGCTATGAAAACCGGCTCGAATCTCGCGGCAAAGCGTTACGTTTCAACGATTACCCATTGACAGGACGCTGACGGGTGTCGACAATCGAACAATCGCCGATGTAAAACAGTACGGACACGCGATAATCCATCACGACTAATCGACCGACTCAAACCCTTTTATTCCTCGAGGAGAACAAAATGCTGATTAATTTGAAAAGGCCCCTGATCACCGGTACAGTCGCGGCCATTACATTTGCGATCAGCGGGCTCACCGGTTCGACAATCCGTGCCGAAACACCGGAAGAGCGCGAAAAAGCGTTGATGGAACGCGTGCAACAGCTGGAACTGGAAAACGCCAAACTGAAGGGGAATCAAGACACTGCGTTTTCTGAACTGGAGGATGCATTACCCTCGGCAAAGGCGGGTCAGTGTTTCTCCAAGGTATTGGTTCCGGCCGTTTATGAAGACCGCAGCGAAAAAGTCGTCGTGCGCGAAGCGGCTCATGAAATCAAAATAACACCTCCCGTGTATGAATCCGTAGTCGAGAAAATCACGGTAGAGGAAGCCAGTGAAGAAATCGTAGAAATCCCGGCGGTCTATAAGACAGTCAAGGAAAACGTACTGATTGATGCCGCACGCAAGGTCTGGCGCACAGGGCTTGGCGAAAAGGCCAAGCCGGCTCCCGCGGACTTGGTCGCAGCCGCGCTGGCAAACGGTGTGCCCAAGGATGCGCCGGTCAACAGTTGTTACGAGGAGTTCCAGATCCCCGCAAAAATCGAAACAATCGAGGAAAAATTGACCAGAAAGCAGGCCGGCACCCGGATTGAGATCATTCCGGCACAATATGAATGGGTCGAAAAAAAGATCATGGTCAAAGATGCGTCGGAAAAAATAATCGACGTTCCTCCTGAATACGAAACCAAGGAAGAGAAGGTCCTCGAAAGAGCTGCCTTCACCACCTGGAAACGGGGACGCGGTCCGATCGAACGGATCGACCATTCCACCGGCGAAATCATGTGTCTCGTCGAAGTTCCCGCGGAATATAAAACGGTTCAGAAAAAAGTCCTGAAGACGCCCGCGACGACCAAGAAAGTCGCGATTCCAGCGGAATTCAAAACCATCAAGATCCGCAGATTGGTGTCACCGGCCCAACAAAAAGTGATCGAGATTCCGGAAACCTACCAGACGGTCAGGAAATCCATCCTCAAAAGCCCTGAAATCGTAGCCTGGCGACCGGAAAACACGGTCGAGGACGGCTCACCGACCGGAAAGAAAATCTGCCTCCTGGAAATTGCGGCAAAATATCACACCATTGCCAAAGAAGTGATCGAAAAACCGGCAACCACGAAAAAGGTTCCGGTACCGGAAAAAATTGCGGAAATCAAGATTAACAAACTGGTGAGCCCGGCCAAGGAAACCAAAGTCGAAATTCCGGCCGAATATCAAAGCCTTTCGAAACGCGTGAAGGTTTCCGATGAAAAATTGGCCTGGCGCTCGGTGCTTTGCGAAACCAACACCACCAAGGATTTGCTCGCCAATATCCAGACGGCTCTGCAGAAAGCCGGGTTTTACACGGGACCGGTAAACGGATCCATGGGCCGTCAGACCCAGTCCGCACTGCGCGAATTCCAGAAGAAAAACAACCTCGAAACAGGGGGCATTACGCTTCGAACGCTCGATGTGCTCGGCGTGAAAGTCGGCAATCAACCCTGATAATAATCAAGCGGCAATTGCAGGCAACTCATCCGGACCGCCATGATACGGATGGGTTGTCTTGGAAAAGGTCAATCCGGATAGACCTTGAAGCGATAGTCGCCGACGGGGCGGGTCAAAGTATAGCGGACCGGGCCGCCGACAAAGCCGTTGAAGGAATTGGACCAGGCATCGTGCGGCGCTTCGATGCTGGCCGCCGCCGTAAAAGGGGCGGACGCGACGAACAAGGCGCATCCCCCGACCAAACCCACAAAACCCATCGGTCTCAATATCGTTTCCGGCAATACATCCCAGAATCCGAGCGAGGGCGGATCATCCGCGGCCACGCTCTGCGTTAGAATCGATAATAGCAATATCGAATGTATGCAATTTCTATTTAACATCACCACCACTCCGACAGACTATTCGGTTTGATCGGGAAAACGGGATCCAGCGGTTTTTTAAAAATCATCCACGCTTCCCCATCCGTTGCGAAAAAGGAAAGAGTCGGCCTGTAAGCCGGGTTCTGTCGTGGACAGCCATTCATCTGGGACGCACGTCACCGCGCGCCTCTAGCAATCTACCCGGGGATCGTGCGGGCAACACGTTGGCCGGCAGGCCATATCCCCCTATTTGATCTTGCTCCGGGTGGGGTTTACCCTGCCGCTTCTGTTACCAGAAGCGCGGTACGCTCTTACCGTACCATTTCACCCTTACCTTGGACTTGGAGATGACTCCTAGCCCGGGGCGGTATATTTTCTGTGGCACTTTCCGTAGGTTCACACCTCCCAGGCGTTACCTGGCACCCTGCCCTGTGGAGCCCGGACTTTCCTCCGCCCCCTGCCGCTCGGGACAACGGACAGCGACTGTCGAGCCGACTCTCGGTGACCATCCTACCGGATTTGGTCCGGCCAGGCCACCATCAATCAGTGGACTCGGGATTCCAAATGCCGATGCCGGTTCAATCACCTCGATCACGGCCGCTTCTTTCGATTTCGAGCGCCGCCGAGTACAACAATTTTTTCCGTACGCCGGTAATTTTCGAAACCAGTTCGGCGGTTTTCCTGACTGAACACTCCTCAAGCAATATTTTGAGCATGCGAATATGCTCCGGTAACAGTACATCCCTTTGCGTCTTCGCGGAGGCGCCTTGGATCAATAGCACCAATTCGCCTTTCTGAACATTGACATCGTCTTTCAACAGCGAAACGGCATCACCGACCCGGGTCCTGACCACCGTTTCATGGCTTTTCGTGAGTTCGCGCGCAATCACGAGCTTGCGTTCGGCAGGAAAGGCTTCGGCGCAGTCGATCACACAGTCGATGATCCGGTGACAGGCTTCAAAAAATATCAATGTACCGGTTTGCTCGATCAAGGATTCGAACAATGCCTTTCTGGCTGCGCGATTTCGCGGAGGAAAGCCGTAAAAACCGAATCGATTCGTGGCCAGACCCGAAACCGTAAGTGCCGCGATCAAAGCGCTCGGACCCGGCACGGGAACTACGGGCAGCCCTTTTTCGATAGCCGCGCCGACCAATTCAAAACCCGGATCGTTGATCAAGGGGGTCCCCGCGTCGGAGACCAGCGCAATGGAAGATCCTGCGAGCATTCGTTCGATCAGATCCTGGACCAGACGGTGTTCGTTATGTTCGTGGAACGCTACCAGTTTCGTGCGAACCGCATAGCGTTGCAGCAGATTCCGAGTCTGACGGGTATCCTCGGCGGCAATCACTTCAACCTGTCTAAGCATCTCCACGGCACGAAAAGTGAAATCACCGAGATTTCCAATTGGTGTCGCGACTATGTATAGTTTACCGTTCGTGGCAGTCAATCGAGCCCTTCTTTCCCGGGTATTGTCAGCAAGGCGCAGATTCGTTCATCTGATATGAGAATCCACATTGGTACCATTTTATTGAGTTTCCTGGTCATCGGCGCGTTCAGCGGGTGTGCTCAAACTTATGAATCGATTACCCGGAGCAATTATCAGCGCGAAATCAACCAGGCCCGCAAATCGAGTGCACAAGGTGATTATAAAGCCGCCGCACGAATCTATCGTCAACTCGCCCGCAAAACCAATCCTCCGGTTTCGGACGGTTTTCTGTATCTTGCGGCCGAATCGCTCTATCGGGGCGGAGAAATCGCGTCCTCCCGCAAACTGGCCGACACCATCAATCAGGCTAATTTATCCGTGGAAGACCGTTACCGTCTGCAACTTCTGTACGGACGTATCTTGCTCGCGGAGAAACAGCCGGAACAGACTCTCCATCGATTGGAAATCCTGCCGGCCGCTGAATTGAGTCCGGAAATGCGGCTCGATTACCACACGCAACGCGCACGGGGTTTTTCCCTGCTCGGCAACCATCTCGAAAGCGCACGCGAACAGATCGCGGCAGAAGAGCTGATGAGCGATCCGGAAGCGATCGAAAACAGCCAGATCGCAGTGATGCGCGAACTCGCGGCTTTGCCCAATGCGAGCCTGGCACAACGCCAAGCCCGGGGACGGGATGTCTTAAGCGGATGGATGGCATTGACCTGGATATTCAAGCAAGCACCGCCCGGCACACACACCTTCGATCAAGAAATCCGCGAATGGACATTAAAGTATCCGGACCATCCTGCGCATATCCCGGCTTTGCTTTCCAATGTCAGTCTGGAGCGGGAAATTTACACGAGGCCTGAAGCTATCGGCGTCGCGCTGCCACTTTCGGGTCCCTACGCCCAGGTCGGCGAAGCAATACGGCAAGGGATTCTGATCGCCCGGAAATACAGTTCGGCCCCTCGGATCCCCACCCGCTTCTATAACAGTGATCTGGCCGACCCGGTGGAATTATATCGCCAGGCGGTCTCCGATGGGGCCAATATAATCATCGGCCCATTGCAAAAAAATATACTGAAGTCGCTCGCGACATTGAATCGGTTGTCGGTACCGGTATTGGGACTCAACCAAGTTCCGGAACTGGATGTACCGAACCTGTATCAGTTCGGCTTGAATCCCGAAGACGAGGTCGACCAGGCTGCGAACAGTGCCTGGTTCGACGGCTATCATCGGGCACTCATTTTTTCGCCCGAAACCAGCCACGGCCGGCGGCTTGCGTCGTACTTCGCGCAGAAATGGCAACAGTTGGGCGGAGAAATTTTGAGGTCCGTTTCCTACAATCCCGATAATACCGATTATGATGAAGCCATCAAGAAACTTCTACAGACAGACGAAGACATTCCGGACGAGCAGGCGGAACCTATCGGCGCCGCCGGCAGTCGCAAACAGAGCGATTTTATTTTTCTGATCGCGCTGCCGCCGCACGCAAGACTGATCAAACCGATGTTTCAGTATTACGAGTCGGGTGACTTGAAAGTTTATGGCACTTCACAAATCTATTCGGGACACGAAAATCCGAGTGAAGACCAGGATCTGTCCGGTATCGTATTTTGCGATATTCCGTGGCTGTTCAATTCCCAGATCGAAAACACTCCGGCACTGGACGCGGTGCTCGCGAAGTGGGAGCATCCCGCGATCCAGTACGTCCGCTTGATGGCACTCGGTTTCGACGCCTATAATCTGCTTCCTCATTTGACCACACTCGAATCCGACCCGAATCAGAGCTACCCGGGCACCACGGGAACACTTTCCATGACCCAAGGAAGGCACATACGCAGGCAATTGATCTGCGCGGAATTCGAGAATGGCGTTCCGGTTCCGCGCAGTCTGTCGCCTCACTTCGATCGAAACGTCGAGCAAAGTTCTCCGGTCCGGTCATGGAGCGAATAAAAAAACTCTTCGACAAGACCAAACCATCCAAGGATCGAGGCGGGGAAGCCGAATCCATCGCGCTCGAATTTCTGAAACAACAGGGAATGCGGCTGATCGCGAGAAACTATCACTGCCGCAACGGGGAGATCGACCTGATTATGGAGCAATCCGGAACGCTGGTCTTTGTCGAAGTCCGCTATCGAAAAACATCGGTGTTCGGCAGTGCGCTCGAGAGTATTGACGCCAGAAAAAAATCTCGCATCATTCATTGCGCGTCTCATTACCTGAGCACACAAAAAGTTTCCAAGCCGACCCGCTTCGATGTCGTCGCCCTATCGCCGAATACCCGGCGACTCGACATCGACTGGGTTCCCGACGCATTTCAAATCTGAACCAAGATGAGTTTACAAGACCGAATACGCAGCCTTTTCAGTGCCAGCATCCAAACCAAACAGGATGCATTGAACAACCTGCCGCCGATCATCGAGCTGGCCGGCGAAAAACTGGTCGCCTGCCTGCTTGACGACGGCAAAATCCTGACCTGCGGGAACGGCGGTTCGGCGGGAGATGCCCAGCATTTTTCATCCGAAATGTTGAACCGCTTCGAACGGGATCGTCCCGGTCTTCCGGCGATCGCGCTGACCACCGACACTTCCACCTTGACGTCGATCGCGAATGACTACCGTTTTGAGGATATTTTCGCAAAGCAGATCAGAGCGCTCGGGCAAAACGGCGACATCCTGATCTGTTACACGACCAGCGGCAATTCCGCCAACATCCTCAGCGCGGCGGCCGCTGCGCACGATCGCTCCATGACCATCATCGCAATCACGGGCAAAGACGGCGGCGCGCTCGCAAACCTTTTGCATGACACCGATATCGAAATCCGCGTACCATCCAATTCGACCGCCCGGATTCAGGAGACGCACCTTTTGATTACGCACTGTCTTTGCGACCTGATCGACCACAGACTTTTCGGCGACTGACCGCCCCAGTCCGATTCCGGTGCCCTCCTCGTTACCCGCATCATTCGTTAATCGGCTCAAAGCCAACTTTCCAGGGGATCAGATATATACCGATCCTGCGGATTGCTGGAGCTACGGCTATGACAACAGCCGCCTCCATGCGCTCCCGAGTGCAGTGGTTTTTGCCAAGTCTCACGAGCAGGTTGAATTTTTGGTACAGCTTTGCAACCACGAGCACGTCCCGCTCACGGCACGCGGCCGCGGAACCGGCACGACCGGGGCCACCGTACCCGCACCGCACGGGATCGTGCTGGCCCTGGAAAGGATGAATTCGATCCTCGAGATTTCTCCGGCCGACCGCTACATGCTGGTCCAAGCGGGCGTGCTCAATCAGGAAGTCCAGGATGCAGCGGCCCGCTACGGATTCTTCTGGCCACCCGATCCGAGCAGTGCCGGCTTTTGTACGATCGGCGGCAACCTGGCATACAATTCCGCGGGCCCGCGTGCCGTGAAATATGGAACTCCGCGTGAAAACACGCTCGGCCTCCGGGCTGTCACCGGAAACGGGAAAAGCATCCGAACCGGGGTCTTCACGACCAAGGGAGTCGTTGGATACGACCTGACCCGGCTCCTGATCGGTTCCGAAGGCACTCTGGCCATTTTTACCGAAGCGATTCTTAAACTAACTCCTCTTTCCGAATCGGTCCAAACGCTGAGGGCTATTTATTCGGATATCGTCGGCGCCACGGAGGCCATCGCACGGATCATGTCGCAGCCGACCATCCCCTGTGCGCTGGAATTCATCGACCGCTCCGCGCTCGGCATCATCGCTCGCCACTCCTCGCTGGAGCTACCGCGGGAAGCCGCGGCTCTACTGCTGATTGAAGTCGATGGCGACCGCGAAAGCATCGAACACTCGGTCGCCAATATCGAGAAGGCTGCAGTCACCGAACAGCTTCTTGAAATCCGCACGGCACATTCCCCGCAGGAACGCGACGAATTATGGCGGGTACGCAAAACTCTTTCCCCCGCGCTTCGAAAAATGGCTCCGGGTAAGATCAATGAAGACATCGTCGTGCCCGTCACGCGTTTGCCCGAGTTGGTCACGCGTCTGGACTTGATCGCCCGGAAATACAACTTGGTGATCCTGAATTTCGGGCACGCCGGAAACGGGAATATTCACACCAATATTCTCTACGATCCCGCCGACGCATCCGAAAATGAACGCGCGCACCGGTGTCTCGATGAAGTCTTCGATCTGGTGATTGAACTCCAGGGAACTCTGTCTGGCGAACATGGTATCGGTCTCGTGAAAAAGGACTACCTGGCAAAGGAAATCGACGCCGATACGCTGACCTTGATGCGCGGTATCAAACGGCAGTTCGACCCGAACGGAATCCTGAATCCGGACAAGATTTTTCCGGCCGGTCCATCGGTAAACCGAGATTAAATCGAATCCCGAACGCTCGCTTCCGTTCGCGAGGTGTCGGACGCTTATCTGACCACTTCGATATTCATCGACAGATCGATGGCTTTTACGTCCTTGGTCAATGCGCCGACCGAAATGAAATCCACTCCGGTTTCTGCAACCTCCCGGACATTTGCGATCCCTACGTTTCCGGACGCTTCCAGCAGTGCACGGCCTTTGTTGATCTGAACCGCCTTTCGCAAGACATCCAGGCTGAAATTATCCAGCAGCACCCGCTCCACACCGACATCCAGCGCCTCATCCAATTCAGTCAAAGATTCGACTTCGACTTCGACGCTGAGGCCGGGGTGCCGGTCTCGGGCCGAAAGCACGGCATTTCGAATCGATCCCGCGGCAATGATATGGTTTTCCTTGATCAAAATGCCGTCATAAAGTCCCAAGCGGTGATTGGTACAGCCGCCGCAACGCACCGCGTACTTTTGCGCCTTCCGGAGTCCGGGCAGGGTTTTCCGGGTATCCAGTATCCGCGTACCGGTCGAGCGCACCGCTTCGGCAAAAGCGCGCGCGAGAGTCGCCGTCGCCGATAATGTCTGCAACCAGTTCAAAGCCGTGCGTTCCCCGCTGAGAAGCGCCCTAGCTCTCCCCCGAACGGTACAAAGCTCGGCATCGGCACTCACAAAATCGCCATCGGCGAAATTCCAGGCGATTTCACAAGCCTCATCCAACAATCGAAACACTCCGTCAAACCAATCGCGCCCGCACAGCACCGCGGGTTCACGCGTGACAACCGTCGCACTTGCCTGCATGGCCGGCGGAACAATTTCCGCGGTCAGATCACCATCCCCGAGGTCTTCCGCGAGGACGGCTTCAATCGCCTCAAGATCAAACAATTCGCCAGATTGCATGAAAACGAACGCACACCGATTTTGTGAAGGGCTTATTGTGCCACAAACAACTTTGTCAGCGCAGTCCGACCGGTCATCGGGAGCGTTCTGAACCCCGGAAAATACCGGGAAATTCGATTCGGACCATCAATTCATATAGAGATTATAGAGTCTCTGCAACATCTGGATTTCACCCTCGTCCGGCCGGCACCAACCATCGACCTGGATATCGCTCAGTACCTGACGGCCTTGCTCCGAGTTTCCCATTTCGGTAAATACTTGAACCAGGGGTTCATGCAATTCCTTCAAATAAGGGGCCGCGCAAAAAAAGTGGAACGCGAAATTGGTCGAGCTCTCGTCGATCACCCGGGTCGACCCGCGCGCGAAGGAAGACAGGCCCTCGTAGGTCTTTTTCAGCATGAATAGCACGTCGGCCTTCCCTTTTACCAGCGTCTGTAACGCCTTGATCTCGTTCCCCGCAAACTGGTAGCTGAAATTGCCTGAATCCAATCCGGATTCATCGCACAGGGATCGCCCGAGAATGTATACAAAATTGTTTTTCGAGACGGTCACCACCTCGGGCCGATTCAAGTCTCCGAGCTTGCGCGGATCATCCGCGCGCATCAGGATCACCGCTTCATCCGCATCGCCGACCGGCCGCATCAGAGGAACGAATCCTTGATTCCTGATCAGAGAACAGGCATCGAATGGTTTCGAGAAGAGCAGATCGACTGACGACTCCCGCAAATCCTTCCCCAGCTGCGGTTGCTCGAGATGAATCGGCCGCTCCAGACGCCGCTGCAAATAGGTATTCAGTAAATACCATCCGCTCAATTGCTGGCCAGTCTGTAAATTGGCCATGAATTTCAGTGTCGCATCGGGTGACAATTTCGCCACTGACGGATCAGCCAGCGGCCTTGACAACGAGGCCGGCTCGATTCTCGCCGCATCTGAACAATCGCCACCATAGCCCTCGACGAAACGGCCAAGGCCGGTAATCCTGAACAACATGTTGGTCATTCGATTCAGATTACGAACCTGAACGCGAGCGCCTTGCTGTTCACGTTCCTCGAATAATTTCAGTAACAGGGAAAGACCCATGGAATTCACGCGTTCGACCCGAGCAAAATCAAGCAGAACATTTGTGCCGTCGACATGACCACGAAAATCCTCGATCACGGGGGCCGCGTGTGCATCGATTGAGCCTACACAAGCAAAACAGTTGAAGCCGTCTACCGATTGTGACGCAGGATGGATTTCGAAAGTATCCACGATAACCATTAGCTCAAAACCTCTTCTTGTTCACTGTGATAAAGAAACTGGAAACCGGTAGCGGTGCTCATCTCAAAAGGTTTACCGAGGTCCCAGAGCAAGGTTACCTGAGTGCGTTTGTGCGGATGTACCCGGATTTGCAGGTAGTCCGACAAACACCACATCAAATAAAGCCCGCCGCCTCCGACACCAGCCACGATTCCCTGGTGCATCGCCCTTTCCAAACTCCTGAGAAAAGTTGCCGGCCCCAAGGTGCCCCAGTTATCGGTAACCATCAGTCCGAGTACGTCTCCATCGAGCAGTATATCGATGCGGATATCTTCGTTGGAGGCCAGTTCGCGACTCTGGCCTTTGTTATAGAACGTATTATCCTGTCCATCGCGGGGCGCCGCATACAGGCTGTTTTCGAGCAATTCGTCCATGATGACTATGAGACTGTCCAGATATTCACTGCCCGACAAATTGTGTTCCGACAACCAGCTTTGGATTTCTTCCATCACGAATAGCTTATCGTCCGAATGAGTCAACTCGAACTGGCGGTGGAACCGGCTATGCGGGATCAGACTATAAATATCGCTGTCCACACCTTCATGATGCTGATTCAACAGGCGTTCCATTCCGATTTTCTGGTAGAAGGGGTTATTTTTGGGAATGATTCTACAAACCCCGTCCCGCTTGAAGCGAGGTAGAAGATCGGCAAACGAATGCTCGGCAAAAAACACAACGTACTGCCGGGGTATTCTCGGAATCGGATGCTCGCCCTGGCGGTAAAAATCCTCGGATACCCGAATAATGTCGCTGGTTTCAAATCCAGCGGAAGCAGCCTCGAATACACGGTCGGTATGATTGACAATCACGACCGTCACATCGTCCGTCAGAGCCCGGCCGCCGCAGTGCCTGTGTAATTCGGCCATCAACTGTTCGTGCAGTACCTCGGGTTCCGTATCGCCATACTGGTCAAGTACCTTTTCCAGCCTTTCGTAACCGAAGGGTTCGCCAACCGGCGATTCTTCTTCAACCAATCCGTCGGTGTACAAAAACAGGCGGTCGCCGATATTCAGTTCCAGTTCGACTTCAGCGACCGCATAATCCGAATCGATACTCGTACCGAGTGGCATTCCGGAAGATTCGATCATCGACCACTTGCGATCATGCTTTCTCCGGATATAAGGCAGCACGTGGCCGGCGTTCGCAAAATGGAGCGTCCCGCTTCTAGCGTCCAAACTGATACAGGCCATTGTCATGAGCAGTGACTGATGAGCCGTCGCCAGTATTGTCTCGTTCAGAGTCCTGAGAATTTCACTCGGACGGCTGACACCTTCATGGATCAACGGGTAAATTCCGGCCTTTGCCGCACTCACCATGGTTCCCGCGGCGACCCCGTGACCGCTCACGTCCCCGACCAGCAACACGGATTTGTGGCCGGCGATCGGGAAATAATCGTAATAGTCCCCGCCTACTTCGGTTGAAGTCAGCAGTTTGGCCTGCCCCTGGATGCCGGGTAGATCGATGACGGGACTCGGCAATATCGCTTTCTGCAGATTCGCGGCAAGTTCAATTTCGTTCTGTAAACGGCGACTGATTTTTTCGAGTTCGCTCAGGGTATCCTGCAGGCGAACCTCGGCTTCTTTGCGCTGGGTGACATCGATGCCGGTTGCAAGGAACAATACAGGCTTTCCGGAGTTTTTATCCCGGATCACGGTGTTATGCCAGGTTACCTGCAAGACCTCGCCGCTGCGAATGGTCATCCGGGTTTCGATTTCACCTTCGGCTTTCTCGCCGCGAATCATTTCATCGAACAGGGCTTCCATTTTTTCCTTGTCGCCGTCCGGGAAGAAGGGTTCGAAGAAATCGCGACCCCCGATTTCTTCGTTTTGCCATCCGGTGATCTCCTGCGCGTATTCGTTGAACAGAATGATGTGTCGCGCGGCATCCACACCGATAATCAAGGCTTGCGAGGTATCCAGAATATTCTCGGTAAAATCTTTCTCTTCCTGCAGATGATCCATACTTTCCCTGATTTTAAAGACCAATGGACGAAGTATGGCCACTCCGATGATAATCAAGCTACACAGGGTGATCGCAAACATAAGATGCTGCCGGTTCACCGTTTTAACCACTTTGTACTCATTTTCCGACTGTTGAAGCGAGAGCGCCCGCTCAAAACCCGCGAGCAGTTCGCTGCGGTCTTCCATCAGAAAACGCCGGATCTCGGGATTTCTCCGGTTGAATTCAGTTTGTTCGATCGAGAGGAGTTTCTTGACGGTCGCGATGAAATTTTGAATCTTGTCGTCCAGAAAATACGGAGCATCATGATATACACGCCCCAATTCGCTCGATAACTCTCCGGCTACATGGATAAGCCGGCTTCCGTCATGAACGAAGCGGTCGCCGCGGCTCAAGGAGATATGTGAATCCTTGAGTTTCGTGAGCAAACTGACCACTTCACCGCGAATCCGCGTTTGCTTTTTCGGACTTTGAGTTTCCGCTATCCGGCCGATGGCCAATTCGATTTGCTGCACCAACTGGCTCTGCTCCGCGCTTAACCGGATTGACGCAGCCCCGCCTTCGTGGCTCTGCAGGTCATAAATCAGCACCAGGTAGGTAATGCAAGCAACGACCGCCATCGAGATCAATACCGTTACGTATTGGTCCGCCATGTAGCCGACGATCCGTTTAAAGAATTGATTCATAAATAAGCCCCCTTGGACCGAAATTTGTGATCGAATAGACTGCCCGTTCGCCCGATGGAAAATCCGAACGTGAGGCCGGCACGGCACGCGAGTCGTGACGTAGTGCTAAGTAAGTCTAAGCAAGAATATAGATAAGGGGACTGGCCTAACAAATCGGGATCGGAGAATTGTGACCGGATTCGCGTTTTGGAAAGAATCCGCAAGTCCGAGAATTTTAATGCGCCAAGCCAATCGGTGTGGTCGATATTCCATGTGCGCATAGCGCACGTTACGCTATCTGTCCTACGTCCTCGGTCTCTGCACTCAACGCAACCGTGACTTGATGGCCTGCCACGACGGATTCAATGCATACGTTCGCTTCTCGTTCAGCGCCTGTAACCTGTCTCGAAGAAGCTTCGACTCCGTCACAGTCGCGCCGACGGCAACGTGTTTCTTAACCAAGAACACGACTTTCTGAAATACATTTGTTCACTTAGGCATTTGTTATTCTGACCGCGGCCCAACAAGTTATTAACCAGTTACCGCATATTTTGCCGCTTGTATTTGAATCTGCTGAAGTGGGACCCGGATAGCGCGCAAATTTACAGGATGGCGAGCGCATCATCATCACTATTTATGAACCTGATCTGGCGCAATGGACGCCGGATTTTACGACGAGGATCAAGCCATGAAATGCCCGATTTGCAAGCACGGCAACACTCAGCCGGGAACCGTAAGCGTAACGCTGGAACGCGGAGCGACTACCATCGTTTTCCGCCATGTTCCGGCAGAAGTCTGCGAGAACTGCGGCGAGGAATTCCATTCCGCCAAAGTGACCGAGGCTCTTTTGAAGCAGGCGGAAACGGCCGTTGCCGAGGGTGTGGAAATCGACGTAAGGCGGTTTGCGCAGATCGCTTAGAAAAACAAGGAGCCACTGGCGGGTTTGACGAAGAAGGTAAGAGGGTAGGCACGATGAGCGGAACTCGCGACGATTCGTCAAGCAATTTCATGAATTCGATAGACGTGGATGATGGGCCGAAGGTCATCAAGAAGTATGAGACCTCTAAAGATCCTGGCACGGGCGCTGTACAGTATCAGCAGCTCGGATTGCCGCCTGAGTGGACCCCGCCGGACAACCCGACAACGGAGGACATATCCCGGTGGAACGAGAAACTGCTTACGAATGGCTTTGAGGGCGCAACATTGACCGCCGATTGTCGGTTAGTTGTCTTAGCGGCTTTGCCAGAATTGAAACAGGATGCAAATCGCGGGAGGAAGGTCTTGAAAGGCGCGAAAGCTGGACATGCCCTGTGCACGGAACCGAAAAGCAAAAGCGAGCCTGGCGTGAAGAATACCGCCGTCTACTCGATGAGTTGCGCTCCGAAAATCCCGGAGCCAGGCGGCATAAGATTTACGAATTAGCCGAGGCTGTCTCAGAAATTCGATTCGGTAAGCGTTGCTCCTACAAAATTTTTGATCGCCTCGAAAAAAAAGCCAGACTAAATCCTAAACAGTCAATTATTCGATCGTGGGACAGTCCCGGCACTGTCCGAAACGTATCGTGCCAAAATCTCCCACGACATTAACAAACCGCGGGAGATTCCAACGTGTTACAGCCACTTAAAACCGACCACACACGCGTCTTCATACTGGCGCGATGAGGCGCTATACGGCAGCCAAAAGCAGGCCCACACCGGAACGCAGGGCTACACCATTGACCCCGAACTAGCGCAACGCTACGACATTGAACGCCTGCTGAAATCTCGCGAAGTCGAGATCATCACTTCGATCGCCAAACGATTTGGCGGAAGGTCCGGGAAGGCAAATTCCCGGCGCCGCGAAAGATGGGAAGCCTCAACGTCTGGCCGGAGAGCGAAATCCGGAATTGGATCGCCACGGTTCCCGGAGGGGGGCGCCATGATCGACGAAATAAAACGCCCGGTGGGGGTCGGGCGTCGAACCTGCTGTACATGCGGAACATGGACAGGACAGTTCCGAGGTTCCTATTGTGCGCAATGCTCGAATTGGATTCAAGCGGCGCGGTTTCTCCGGGCCGCGCGCAACTTGACCACACCGCCCGATCACGCAAGCCGGAGGATCGCGCCGAAAGGAGGTCGTATATGACTGCAATCGAAAACCTGCTCAGTCGGCTCGAAAGTCTCCTCCAAACAGGACCGGATCGTTGGATTGGGCGTTGCCCGAGTCATGATGACAAACGCCCGAGCCTGGCGATCCGCGAAATCGAGGGCGGGACTCTTCTACTCAAGTGTTTTGCGGGCTGTAGCGCTGCCGATATCGTTCAGGCGGTCGGTCTTGAATTGCGCGACCTTTTTCCACCAAGGCCCGGAGACCACCGGAAACGACCGGAGAGGCGTTACCTGCATTCCGATATCGAAACCATCGAGCGGGTCGAGATCATTCGCGATCTGAGACTCGGAAAATTCGATGTACTGGTCGGTATCAACCTGTTGCGGGAAAGAGAGTCGCTATTTTTGCGAAAGCTTGTTTTGAGCATCCCGGCTCATATATGGACTCTTCCCGATATGCAAGACAAATTTTGCGAATTGAATTCAAAACAGCGGTCAAGATTGCTGCCATATATCCGGCCTGTATTCGGAAGTTATTGGCAACTTCCCGGCCTTGATGAAAAGATCCGCGCTCTTTCACCTCTATCAAGCAAACGGCTTCTCGGGAGCCTTTGAGCTGGTCGGGTTTTAAAAGCACCGGTCTGACCTGTTTCGTCATCAATTTCACATCTCTTGCCTTCGCAATCGTTGCACTTGACTTTTCGATTCCCTCGGAGGGCTCTTCACCGGTTTTGTGCACGGGCGGAGAGCTTTTCGTACTCGTAGCCGGTGTGCAAAACCGGTGAAGAGCCCGGGGCTGATTCAGGCGGTGTCTACTGCCGGCCGATAACCGGCTCCGGTTCTCGCCAAGGCCCAAATGATCCGGGCGTTTTTATTCGCCAGCGCGACCGCCGCGATATTCGCGCCGCGGCGTTGTTTCAGCGCCTTCAGCCAACGACTCAGGGGATCGGTTTTCCTTTCCACCGTATTCAACACCGCCCGCGCACCGTGGATCAGGAGCGTCCGTAAATACCGGTTGCCGCGCTTGCTGATCCCCGATAACTGCGACTTGCCGCCACTACTGTGTTGTCGCGGGACGATCCCCAAGCTGGCCGCATAATCCCGGCCGTTGCGATAGGACTTGCCTTCGCCGATATCCGCCGCCACCGCGGTGGCCGTGACCGGTCCAATCCCCGGGATCTCAACCAACCGGCGGCTCAGGTCGTTTTGTTGCGCCAACCGCTCAATCCGCCGATCCTGTTCGCTGATCTGACGATCCAACTCTTTCAGTTGGTCATAGCGCTCGGCAAACAATTCCCGACCCAATGCCGTCAGTCCATTTTCGCCATCCTCAAGGATCTCCGGCAGGATCTTGCGTACCTGATTGATGCCCTTCCCGATGACGATCCCATACTCGCTTAACAATCCGCGAATTTGATTGACTAACGCGGTCCGACTCGCCACCAGGGATTGCCGGATTCGATGCAGCACTTGCAGATCCTGCTGCTCCACCGTCTTGACTGCTACAAATCGCATGTTGGGTCGGGTGACCGCTTCGAAAATTGCCTCGGCATCGTTGAAGTCGTTCTTATTGCCCTTCACATACGCTTTCACCAGGCGTGGGTTGATCAACTTCGCCTCATGCCCCAATTTCGCCAACTCCCGCGCCCGGTAATGAGCACTGCCACACGATTCGAGGCCGACTACCCCGGGTTTCCGCCTGTGCGAAATACTCCAGCACCTGCTTGCGTCGAAGCGCCTTTTTCACAATCTCTCCTGCCTCCGTAATCCCGTACACATGAAAAACATTCTTTG
>JAKEEL010000153.1 GCA_022616595.1 Methylococcaceae bacterium | reverse complement strand
GCCCACCGCGATCGGATTGATGTGCCCTGCGAAGCGCCCTTCTTCGAAAGGAATCCGCGCTTCGACCGATTGTGTAGGCATGAACAATAAGGTAACCGGTCCGCGCTGGCCTTGTACGACCAAATGCAGCCCGCGGGTGTCGGCAATCGGGCAGATCCTGACGTACAGGACCTCGCCAAACTCCGCATCCGGAAATTCGACGCCGAATTCTTTCAGGGTGGTATTCAAAATCGCCCGTTTAACCGGAAACACGGACTTGAGGGCCTCGGGTTCCTGGACGATGTGCTCGTAAACGACCTGTTGCAAACCCGGTTCCGTGCGAAATGGCAAGGACCCGAAGTTGAATAGGCCGACTCCCAGTACGATCGACGCGGCGAGCGCAAGCGTGGCCAAGGTGAGACTGCGCAGCGAACGGCTGCGTTCCCGCACCGGAATCCTTTGCAACCGGTCTTGCAGCGAAGCCGGGACCGGTACCTCCATCACAGACAGCAAACGCCGATGCAGAAGCAGGACATGCCGGGCAAACTCGGCACACTCGGCGCAGCGATCGGCATGCTCTGAAAAAAACCGATCCACTGCCGCCGGGTCGGCGGAAAATTGCTTCTGAAACTCGTTGCATTCTGTCATTCAGCACTCTCTGATTCGGGAACCAACACTTCTCGCAATCTTTGCTTGGCCCTGAACAGGCGGGTCATCGCGGCGCCCTTCGAAATCCCGCAGATCTCGGCGATTTCTTCGCAGCTGAAGCCGCCCAGTACCTGCAGCAGCAAAGGCTCGCGGTATTCGACCGCGAGCATGTCCAGCGCCTGTCGAAGCACGAAGGCTTCCGTGCTGGTGTCGTTCGCGACATCCCGGGACTCGATTTGTTCGAGGTCAACCTCGCTGATGCCGGGTCTGCGCCTCGCAAACTGCCGCGTATACTCGTTGCGCAGGATCGCAAACAGCCAAGGCTTCGGCGCTCCCCGGTTCTTCAAATTGTCCAAGGACTTCCACGCACGCAGACAGACTTCCTGCACCAGGTCTTCGGATTGAACCGGGTCTTTGCACAACCAAAACGCATATCGATACAAGTCTGCTGAGTAGGCGGTCACCAGTCGCTCATAATCAGCATTTTTATGACCCATTGAAATAGATTTCCGAACCGCCCATTTTCTTTCAGGCGGCTCCCATGCGCTTATGCAGAGGGCTTTTTCTCGGAAAATGCGCGCGCAGAAAATCCATCTGGTCGCTCAGTACCCGGCGGCCCTGCAGATACACATATTCGGCATGGGTCGGCGTGAACGGGATCGCGAGCAGTTCGATCCCGGCCGATTCCGGGGTGCGTCCCGCCTTATGGTTGTTGCAGCGTTTGCAGGCGGTCACGACATTGTTCCAGGTATCGGTTCCGCCGCGACTGATCGGGGTCACGTGATCGCGTGACAGGGCACCCGCGGGAAACCGTTCTCCACAATAAAGACAGAGGTAATTGTCCCGGTTGAAAAGGGTAGGATTGTTCAGCGGCGGAACATAGTCCTTGAGTTTCTTCTGCAGCGCAAAGTTACGGCTGTCCGTCGCGAGAATGGAGTTGACCTGAATGAAACTGCGTCTGCCGGTTTTCGCGCAGACTCCGCCATGGATCGTATACAATAACGTCCCCAGGGAATAAACCACTTGATCCAGGTAATACAGTTTGACCGCTTCCTGATAACCGATCCATTCCAAGGGCATGCCCGAAGCGTCCGTCCTCAACACCTGCTGATTCAAACCCGGCATTTTTCCTTCCTATCGCGTTATCTGTAAGTGCTAACTAAATTGGTTCAGTTTCAGAGTAATGTACCTGGCCGGCACGTATCATAGGCCGCCACGAGTTTGATCGATCTCAATCCAAAATTCAATCCCGGATGCCCGCGATCCTGAAAGTCGCGGTTCCGGTTCCGCTTCGCCTGGTATTCGATTACCTGCCTCCCCCGAGCGTACCGCTCCAAAATCTGATTCCGGGCCAGCGCATCACCGTCCCCTTCGGCCCCCGAACCAGAACCGGATATCTGTTGGCGATTCTGGACGACACCGACATCGATGCAACGAAGCTCAAACAAGCGATCGCGGTACTCGATGACAAGCCCCTGCAATCTCCATCCGACCTGAAATTGCTGATCTGGGCAAGCCGATATTATCATCATCCAATCGGCGAAGTCTGTGCCGCGGCTTTCCCGGTCCTGCTCAGAAAAGGCAGGCCGGCGACCAACTCGGTCGACAAACGCCTCGTTCTAGCCGCACCGATCGAAACCATCCGCTCGCAAATCACGGCCCGCGCACATCGGCAGCATGCGCTGATCGACTTGCTCGCGGATCATCCCGAAGGCCTGTCGGAACAACAGATGAACCGCCTCGGCCGGGACTGGCGGACCATCGCAAGGCTTCTTCTGAAACGAAGACTGATTGAAACGAAAATTTGCATCGAAGCAAAGCAGCCGGACCTGCGAGTCGCCACCCCGGATTTCGATCTCAATCGCGAACAACAACACGCGGTCGAAACGATCCATGCCGGACTGGGCGGCTTCCAGATCTTTCTGCTCGAAGGAATCACCGGCAGCGGTAAAACCGAGGTTTACTTCCGGATCATCCAATCAGTTCTCGCGGCCGGAAGACAGGTCATGGTCCTGCTTCCCGAGATCACCCTGACTCCGCAATTGGAATCGCGCTTCAAGGCCCGCTTCAACATACCGATTGCAATCTTTCATTCCGGAATGACCGAGGAAATGCGAAAAAATTCCTGGCTCGGGACGGTCCGGGGTCACAACCCGATCCTGCTTGGAACCCGTTCCGCGGTGTTTACCCCGCTGAAAGCCCCGGGGCTGATCATCCTGGACGAGGAACACGATGTTTCATTCAAGCAGCAGGATGGATTCCGTTTTTCGGCACGGGATATCGCGATCAAGCGCGCGCAAATCCTGAATATTCCGGTGATTCTCGGATCGGCCACGCCGTCTCTGGAATCCATCCACAACGCGAATCAGGGACGTTACCGGCATTTGAAACTGCCGCTTCGTCCAGGAGTCGCGCGTCCCCCGTCGATACGGGTGCTCGATATCCGCAAGCAGCCGCTGACGGAAGGCCTCGCGCCGGGCCTGATCCGGTCAATCAAGCAAAAACTGGATCAACACGAACAAATTCTGCTGTTCATCAATCGCCGCGGTTTCGCGCCGACCCTGATCTGTCACCATTGCGGTTGGGTGGCCCGCTGCCGGCGCTGCGATAGCAATCTCGTGATCCATTCCGAACGTAAACAGCTACGCTGCCACCACTGCTTGTCTGAACGGCGTATTCCGGAATGCTGCGAAGCGTGCGCTTCGGGGAATCTGCGGGCACTCGGGCTCGGCACGCAACGCGTCGAACAGTTGCTCGCGAAGATTTTCCCGGAAGCCTCCATTGTCCGTATCGACCGCGACAGCACGCGCCGGAAGGGCAGTCTCGATAGCGCGCTGGATGACATCAGCACCGGTAAAACCAATATTCTGATCGGAACGCAGATGCTTGCGAAGGGCCATCATTTCCCGAATGTGACGCTGGTCGGCATCCTCGATTCGGATTCCGGTCTTTTCAGCACCGATTTCCGGACCACGGAAAGGCTCGCGCAACTGATGGTGCAGGTTTCCGGCCGGGCCGGGCGCGCGGAAAAGCCGGGAACCGTGATCATCCAGACCCGGCACCCCGATCATCCGCTGCTGGATTCGCTGATCAAACGCGGATATCCGGGTTTTGCTTTGGACGCCCTGGCCGAACGCAAAATGATCGGACTGCCGCCTTTCAGCTACCAGGCCTTGATCCGCGCGGAGGGAACCGATCCGGACCACCCTGCGAATTTTCTGCAAAATATCCGGCAGACCGCGGAAATCCGGGATCATTCCGGCATCGAAATCCTGGGTCCGGTCCCCGCGCCGATGACCAAGCGCATCGGTCGCTATCGCTATCAATTGCTGTTTCAATGCCGCCATCGCGGCGTTCTGCACGGCCACATCGAGGAATTACTGCCCAAGCTCGCGGAACTACCCGGATTTCGCAGGGTCAAGTGGTCGCTCGATATCGATCCGGTCGATTTGTTTTGAGCGTCCCGGCGTACGGCGGATGCCGTCAGGCGATCCGCCGATCCTTGCCAGCGTAAGTTCCGTGTATTAAGACCCGAGTATCGTGAGTGTTTCCCGGATCTTGTCCTTTGCCTGATGCAAAACATTCAAGGAATGTTCCGGCGACAGCGTTCCGTCTTCGAGTTTGCCGCAGGCGGGAACCGAGTTGATCGCGGGCAATTCGGCCATCTTCGGGGTGCCGATGTAGCGGTGCAGTCGGGATAGAATGACGATATCGGCGAGTTGCAACCGCTCTCCCTGGTCGTGATACCAGTTTTCCGAAACATCCGGTATCGCCGCCAGTTCGTTCGGAAAATCCCATTTTGCCAGCAAATACCTTCCCGAGGGTCCCTTGACATAAGGGGAAATTTTGTCGACATCCTCGGGCTCGTACAGCTCCTTGGGAAAGTTATCGACAAATTGAAGAAAGGGAATCAGTCCGATATCGGCGATCAGCCCCGCGAGCAGCGCTTCCTCGGGATTCACCTGTTTCGTTTCGGCCGCGAGAACGAAGCTCAAGCAGGATAAATGGGCGCTTTGCTGCCAGAGGTCTTTCAAACGCTGGCGAATCTCCTTATGTTTGCAATTGATCAGGTGTTTAATGCTCAAGCTGATCACAAGGTTGCGGGTTGCGTTGAGCCCGAGTCGAATGATCGCGTCACGGCAGTTGGATACCCGTCCCTTTGCAAGAAACAACGGGCAATTCGCGACTTGGATGAGTTTTGACGCGATCGATGCGTCGAGTTGCACGATATCGACCAGCCGATCGATCGGAAGGTCCTGAGCGATCGCCTTGCGCAGCTTGACCGCGACATCCGGAAGCATCGGAATTTTTATCTTGTCATGAGCGAGATGCTGGCAGTAAGACTCAAAGAGCCGCAGATTGTGTACTTCATCGGGGATATCCGCCTGCTGCAACGTTTTTAACAGGGAATCGGTCTGCCGGGGTCTTTCATTTAAAGCCATCACACGGTTGGATACCCGCAACACGCTGACATCTCCTTGCGCATAGGCGGTTGCACCGTGTTGCCGGCCACTCGAAAGCGGAAAGCGCGCTTTTGCCGAATGCGCATCGACCAGGTAGCTCGTACCGCAATCGGTTTCCATGCGAACCGTGCCTTGGAGCAGATACAATACCGAATCATCCTGTTCACCGCTTTCAAACAACACCGATCCTGCGGGAAAGACTTCCGACTTGTTATCGGCGGCGAAAGCATTCAGTTCTTCATCCCCGATACTGCGGATCGGAATCAGTGTTTTCAGGATATCGATATCGATGACTTCGGATACGAGAGGCCGTCCGGTTGACACGGGCGCCGGTTGAACGCTTACTTTCTGGTTGGTCGAAAAAATACGGGCTATCAAAGACATAATTTCGGTTACGTGGTGCTCGCTCCGGGTTGAATATCGTTTTGCGAGATTCCGCTGGAACGGTTGGTGGTCAGAAAAGATTATTCAAGTATAGCCCTGTTCACTCGAATTTCCGGTTTATCGGGCTCACGAAGCCGGGGTGGGTCAAGCTTGAAAATGCGGGAGCGCCGCCTGCGACTCGCAATCCGCCGGAACGGCTTCGAATGTTCAAAAAATCGGTGAAAATCGGATCTGGGCGGCCCAGGCCGTGATGAGCGCGGAGGCAAGAAATGCGATGAAACAAAGCCCCGCGATTCTGCGTTGCCGCTCGATCAATAGCGGCTGAGGCACGGCGGAAAGAATGAATGGAAGCTGATCATCACCCGGTTTTCGGATCAGGTTGGTCGAAGGCCGGATCGTTTCGGTTTTACGTGATTGTTCTACCGATTTTCGGGCTGCCTTGCGCGCGACTTCCCATTCGCGGACATCGATCCGGCCGTCCCGGTTCAGATCGAAACGCTCGAGCAGGCAGCTTGGATCGCGTTTCCAGCCACTCAAAAGATCGCGGATTTCGGCTTCGGTCGTCGCGTCCGGATGATTCCCTCCGATTGTCACGAATGACCCGATCACATAAACCGGGTCATCGCTATGAATGCGCTTTTCGGTGTAGCGGTACCGGGAATGATCGAACAGCCGAGTGAATAGAGAACGCGTCGAAGGGGGACCGTGGGTCGGATGGGGACTGTCACCATACCAGGTGAAAATCCGCACCGGTTCTACCAGGGCGAATTCCGGATCAACAATGCAGGATCCCGTGTCATCCCGAATCCGAAAGATCGCATCGCTGGTGGCCTTCCGGATGGTCGACCATCCTTTGCCGCCGCGGTTCCAGCTCAGAAGATCGGTCCAACTCCCGTCAAACCGAAAATGGAAGCGGCCGAAGCCCGAGGAATCCGACGTGCGCTCTTCAACCTGAACGCCGTACCAGACACAGCGGGTCCCGGTCAAGGGTGCGATGATCGGCTCGCCTTCGAGCAGTTCCGCGATGCCCTCGATTTCGGTATAGCCTTGAGCCGCCGATCGAATTTTTGAAGTCGCGGTATCTTCGATGATTCGGGTATGACGCAGGGCCCTGAAAGACCGATAGAAGCAAAATAAAGCGAACGCGATTCCCGCCGATGCGCCGGCCCAGAAATTGGCCGGCGAGGTCGAAACGATGGTTTCAGCAAAGGTCATGGCTCATGCAAACAATGCTTTCACATCGACATCGCGTTTTTCCTCTTCGCTGAATTCGAGCAGGTCCAGGGCAGCAAAATTGAACAGTTGCGCAATCAGCACATCGGGAAACTGTTCAATGCGGATGTTATTATTGTTGACGCTTTCGTTGTAGAATTCCCGGCGGTCGGCAATCGATTCTTCCAGACCGGTGATTCGGCTTTCCAGGCGCTTGAAGGAATCATTGGCCTTGAGATCGGGATAGGCTTCGGCGACCGCGAACAGAGATGTCAATCCCTGACGCAGCAGAGTTTCGGCGCCGCCGAGTTCCCGTATATTGCCGCTTTGCGTGGCTCGGAAAACCCCGGCGCGCGCCTGCATGACTTTTTCCAGGGTGTCGCGCTCATGGCGCATGTACTGCTTGCAGGTTTCGATCAGTTTAGGTAATTCGTCGTGGCGCTGTTTCAGCAGCACGTCGATGTTCGACCAGGCTTTCGAGGTGCCGTGCTTCAACGAAACGAGCCGGTTGTAAATAAGGACCGCGTATATCGCGATCACGGCGATCAGACTCAGGATAATAATCAAGCCAATGAACATCGGTTACTCCGGATTGACAAGAGTGGTGTGGTCTATACTACGTCGAAAATTTTTATTCAGTATAGCCGGCTGAATCAAATCCGCAGGATCAGATGACGCTAGCAGAGGATTATAGTGGCGATTAGAATTTTCAAAGAATCCCGACCGCGTTTGGGCCTTCATGTCTATGTCGACGAGAGCGCGCAATTAATCGGCGATGTGATGCTGGGCGATGACGTCTCGTTCTGGCCCCTGGCAATCGCGCGGGGAGATGTCGCGTCGATCCGGATCGGAAGCAGAACCAACATCCAGGACGGCTGTCTGATTCACGGGACGCATCAGGGGCGGTATTCTCCCGAAGGTTTCGCGGTTCGGATCGGAAAGGGCGTAACCGTCGGCCATCACGCGGTCATCCACGGTTGCAGCATCGGCGACCTGAGCCTGGTCGGTACGGCTTCCGTGGTCATGGATGGCGCGGTGGTCGAGGATCGGGTCATGATCGGCGCCGGGAGCCTCGTGCCGCCGGGCAAACGATTGGAAACCGGCTCTTTGTACCTTGGATCCCCGGTCAAACGGGCCAGGTCATTGACTGCGGACGAGTTGGACATGCTGGAGTACTCGGCCGGCCATTACGTGCGCTTGAAAAACGAGTATCTGAAAATGTTCGATTTTGAGCACAAGGATGAGAGCCCCTAGCATGGCGCCGAGTTTTCCCGCCCAATGTGACT
>JAKEEL010000152.1 GCA_022616595.1 Methylococcaceae bacterium | reverse complement strand
GGCCCGACCGCATCTCCGTGGACCAGCACCGCGTTTTTCACGCCGTCGACATTCGCGATCAAACGACGCTCCGGTATCAGGGTCGGATGGACTCGGAGTTCAATTCCGCATGCGCTTTGTTTGGCGATGCCGAGATGCTTGATCCGGTACCCGAGTTCCTCCGCGTAAGCCACATCTTCACGGGTGATTGCCCGGATTCCTTCCGTATATACCTTTTCAAATTGGAGTGGAATCCCGAAGGCAATTGCTGCGAGGATGGTCAGTTTATGCGCGGCATCGATTCCCTCGACATCGAAGGTCGGGTCCGCCTCCGCGTAACCCAGTGCCTGGGCCTCGGCCAGCACATCCGAAAAATCCCGGCCCTCATCGCGCATCTCGGTCAAAATGAAATTACCCGTGCCGTTGATGATACCGGCCAGCCATTCAACCCGGTTCCCGGTCAAACCTTCCCGGAGCACCTTGATAATCGGGATTCCGCCGGCCACCGCGGCTTCAAATGCGACCATGACCCCCCTTCGGCTTGCCATCGGAAAGATTTCGTTTCCGTGGAGTGCGATCAACGCCTTGTTCGCCGTCACCACATGTTTACCGTTTTTTATGGCTTCGATCACGAGTTCCCGGGCAACCGTTTCGCCTCCGATCAGCTCGACGACGATGTCGATTTCCGGGTCCCTGACAATTTCGAAAGGATCGGAGACTAGCTGAATTCCATGAGTCGCGCAAATCCGCTCGCGGTTGAGATCACGGGCCGAAGCTTTGGCAATATGGATCTCCCGGCCCGCGCGGCGCGTTATTTCGGTTGCATTTCTGCGCAGCACATTCACGGTCCCGCCGCCGACCGTACCGAGACCCAGCACGCCGATTTTTACTGGATTCAAAACGAAACCCTCAAGAAGCCAAAATTTATAAATTATACCCGGTTAAAATTTCGGAACATATTGCGAATACCTCTGACGGCCTGACGGGTTCGGTGCTCGTTCTCAATCAGACTGAAGCGAACGTGGTCGTCACCGAACTGGCCGAAACCGATTCCGGGAGATACCGCAACCTTGGCTTCACGCAGCAGCAACTTTGAAAATTCCAGCGAACCCATGTCTTTAAACTGCGCAGGGATAGGCGCCCAGACAAACATGGTTCCCTTCGGTTTTGCAACTTGCCAACCCAGCGAATTGAGCCCATCGCATAAAACATCCCTGCGTTTCCTATAGGTCTCGCAGATTTCCAGGACGCAATCCTGAGGTCCTTCCAGCGCCGTAATGGCGGCAATTTGGATCGGCGTAAACATTCCGTAGTCGAGATAGGATTTCATTCTGGCCAAGGCGGCAATCAGTTGTTGGTTTCCGCACATGAAGCCAACGCGCCATCCGGGCATGTTGTAGCTCTTGGACAAAGTGAAAAACTCTACCGCAATTTTCTTTGCGTCCGGGATCTGGAGGATCGACGGGGCCCGATAACCGTCGAAAACGAGGTCCGCATAAGCGAAATCATGCACCACCCAAATCTTGTGCTCCAAGGCAATCTCGATCACTTTTTCGAAAAAACCGATTTCGATACATTGAGTGGTTGGATTTCCCGGGAAATTCAGCAACAGCATCTTGGGCTTGGGCCAGGAGGTTTCGATCGCCTTGACCAGCTCTTCGAAGAAATCGACGCCAGGCACCAATGGAACATGACGAATATCGGCGCCCGCGATCACCATGCCGTAGGGATGGATCGGATACGTGGGATTCGGCACCAACACCGCATCGCCCGGCCCCGTGGTCGCCAAGGAAAGATGGGCGAGGCCTTCCTTCGAACCGATCGTGACAATCGCCTCGGTATCGAAATCAAGACTCACCTGATATCGATCCAGATACCATTTACAGATCGCCTTGCGCAACCTGGGGATTCCTCTGGATACCGAGTATCGATGAGTATTCCCGCGCCGGGAGGCTTCAATCAATTTCTCGACGATATGGGCCGGGGTGGGTTGGTCCGGGTTCCCCATTCCGACATCGATGATGTCCTCGCCCCGCGCTCGGGCTGCGGCTTTCAGTCCATTGACGATATTGAAAACATACGGAGGTAAACGGCTAATACGTTGAAATTCTTCCATCACTCAATGCAACAAAAAAAACTTCCCGGAATCAGGCTTGGTTCGAGAAATAATCGCGAACGCGTTTTCCGGCTCGAACGGCAGCCAGGATCCACGCCGACCGTAGATCCTTTGCCGACCTTTAACCAACAGATCATTCCCCTCATCCGGAAAGGGATTTCGTGAAGCCCGGCCACAACTCCGAACCGGGCAACGATTATGATTCGGTGATAAACGATATAGTGTAAATGGACTGGCTGCTTCACTTCAATGAAAAAGCCCATCGTCGGATGGGCTTTTCGAGGGCGGCGGGTCAAACACGAGAACGCATCAGCCGATCATCGTTCACTTGAAAGCTGGATTCGAAATATTAGAATTCCCGGTTTTCGCATTGAAGCTAGTGAAAAATGGTATCCACCGAATATCCACCGTGTTCGAGAATTTCGCGCAAGCGTTTGAGCGCATCCATCTGGATCTGTCGGACGCGTTCACGAGTCACTCCCAGTTCTTTCGCGACCTGTTCAAGCGTCGAATTGTCGTAACCACCCAATCCGTAGCGGCGGCAGATCACTTCCCGCTGCTTTTCGCTGAGTTGGTCCAGCCATCCTTCCATGTTCCCGTGAATACTGTCGCTCTGCAGAATGTCGGACGGCCCGGATTCCGATTCATCGGCAAGCGCTTCGAGCAATGGCTTTTCCGAGTCCTTGCCGTAGGGAATGTCTATGGAAGTTACGCGTTCGTTCAGTTTGAACATTTTTTCGACTGTTCTAACCGGTTTATCCATGTGCAAGGCAACATCCTCGGCACTTGGATCATGATCGAGTCTTTGAGCCAACTGCCGACGAACCTTCAGATAAATGTTCATTTCTTTGACGATATGAATCGGTAAACGGATGGTCCGCGTCTGATTCATGATCGCTCGTTCGATGGTCTGCCGGATCCACCAAGTCGCATAGGTGGAAAAACGGAATCCGCGCTCGGGATCGAACTTTTCGACCGCGCGAATCAACCCGAGGTTGCCTTCCTCGATCAAATCCAAGAGCGGCAATCCGCGATTCAAATAGCGTCTTGAAATTTTGACGACCAGGCGCAGATTGCATTCGATCATTTTCTGGCGCGCCGTCTCGTCTCCCTTACGGGCAAGCCGGCCCCAGTACTTTTCGTCTTCGGCCGTGAGCAACCGGGACGCACCCAATTCGTTCAGATACAACCGGGTTGCATCCAGGCTTGCTTCCGTGCCGTTACTCTCCGATGAATCATCATCTGCATCGAAATCGTGATCGATCAGGCCATCACAATCCGTGTCGGCATCGAACGGACCCAATGCTTCGTTATCGAGTTCGCTGGCTGCAATTCCGGTTATTTCAACGATAGTTTCCGACATCCCAACTCTCCGCTTCGCCCAATGTTGCTAGTTCAGTTCAGGGTTTCGGTAAATGCTGAATCGGATCAACTGGTTTGCCATCCTTGCGGATTTCAAAGTGAAGCACGGGTTGCTTGTCCTTTCCCATCCCCACTTCGGCAATTCGTTGTCCGGTTTTTACAGTCTCGCCTTCTCGAACGAGTAATCGGCTATTATTTCCATAGGCGCTTAAAAAATGCGTGTCGTGCTTTACGATCACCAGGTTTCCGTAACCAATCAACCCTTGACCGCAGTACACAATCCTGCCATCTGCCGCTGCCCGTACAGCTTCCCCGTATTTACCGGCGATATCCAAACCCTTCCTGCCCGTTTGCGAATAATTTTTCGCAATTACGCCCTTTAACGGCCATTGCCAGAAAACCTTTAGTTTTTTTTCGAAACTTTTTTCAATAGGTTCGGATTGTTTCTTAATCGGTGCGACAAGGACTGCCCCGGCCTTCTTTACAGTCTGTTTCGTTTTGATCGGTTCGGATGCTTTTTTGATCGAGCGAGAATCGCCTGTGTTCGTTCCTTTTACGGTTTCCGTGGCAGTCTTTTGTATAATCGGTTCCTTTGCGGCTTTTGTCGAAGCGGATTGCGGCGCGGGGAACAGCCGGATCATCTGCCCTTCAACGATTCGGAACGGCGCGGAAATTCCGTTCCATTCCGCGATCAAACGGGATTCGCGACCGGTGCGTTTGCTGATTCCATACAGCGTATCGCCCTGTTTGACCCGATAATAGCGGCTTTTGCGATCCAGGCCATGATACGGGTCATCGGTCGTTGCGCAACCTGAAAATGCATACGCGCAGATCGCCAGCAGGAGTCCGAAACTCCATCCGACCGGCCAAGTATTGCTGAACTTGTCGAGTCGGATGTTAATCCAAGGATGCCTGGCCCGGACCATCTCAACCCAACAGGACTTCCCTGGCCCGGTTGATTTTCGCGGCCAGGTAATCCGATCCTCCGCGATCGGGATGAAGCTTTTGAATCAGCCTGCGATGGGCCGCGATGATCTCGCCGGGTAAGGAATTCGGCGACAAGCCCAATATTTCCAGCGCCTCCTCGCGCGTCATATCGGCAGGGGCGCCGGAGGACTTTTGTTCCTCCTGCGAAGAGCCGGCTTTTCTCCAATCGTTCGGATAGATGCGATCCAGATAAGATTCGATCAATGCAATCGAGTCTTGATCCCGGCCCATGACTTCTTCGCGCAATTGAAGCAAACTGTTCAGGTCCAGTTCACTCAAAGTGCGCCCGGCAAAACGTCCCTTGAGCACTTCACCGCTGATTTCTCCGAGATCGTGGTCCAGCTTCATTCGCACGAATTCGGTTTCCACGATGGAAACGTTTTCCGCCCCGGTTCGCGGTCTCTTCGCGCGATATTGCATCCAGAATCGCTGAAGCAGCGGTGCGAGTCTCAAAAGGTACGGGAGCGACCTGAGCAACATCGCGGCCATGGCGCCAATTAAAGGAAACAACCAACTCAATCGTCCGGTTGCGATCAGATAGAGAAGCACCAAGACCGCGGATGTCAGCAGGAACTGCTTCAGAGTCCTTTTTACTGCCGCGGATGCCGAATGCAGGAACCATTGCAGACCAATACTGAAGAAAAAGATCAGTCCGAGAATGAGTAGGATCCGGATCAATCTAGTCTCTTTTGATCTGATTGCTTAATTGAAGGACGCGGGTTCCGTGCATACTGGTGTAATCATCGAGCGCCTGCCGTCCGCCCGCTGCATAGACCGCCACCGCGCCGAGCAGTTCGCCCAGATGCTTCGCGCTTTCGGCATCGAAATGGCAGTACGCACCCCGGCTCAATTTCGCCAAGCGCCGGAAAACCGCCGCGGCCCCCGGTTCATCGCCTTCGTGAAAGATGAACAATGGAAGGCCGAGAATTCCGGAATCTCCGGCCAGACGGCATAAATAATTTCCATCCTCTTCCATGCAGTCGCCGATAAACACAAGCGCATTCACCCTGTGTTTTTTCGTCTCGGCCAATGCATGTTCCAGCAATCTGCCGATTTGCGTATGCCCGGCCAGACAGCGGACCGCCGTCATCTCCCGCAGCAGTTCCGACGATTTATTCGAGAAGGCGCTTGCATGAAAAATTTCGAAACCGTGGTAATAGCACAATTGAACCTCGAGTCCACCCAAGGCGCTCGTGACTTCGAACATCTGACCCTGAATGTGGCAGGCCCGGTCCCACATAGGTTCGCGACTTTGGGTCGCATCCATTGCAAAGATCAGCCGGCCCCTCGTTTCCGCTTTGCGGACGACAGGCATTTTCTCCAGTTGGCTGAGAAATTCCTTCACGTCGGATTTGCCTGGATCCCGCGACAGATACTTGTTTTTCATACGCCAATGCCTCCGCCGAATGGACAAAAATTGCTTCGAAGATCCAGCCCGGACGGCAAAAATATTCCGGACCCGAACCCGGTCCAAGCCTCATCGGCTAGGATAGCACGAGCGGCCAACCGACGATTCGCAACCCGCACACGGATGAGATCGTGCTTGGCTGGCGCGCGCAGTTTCAGCGAGTATATAATTAGAGGACCCCTAAAGGAGGTCTACAATGAGCAATCAAAATAATTCGAAAAGCGAGCAGGTCGCCCAAGTCTTTAAAAAAATCACGAATTCCATTATTGGCTTGCAGAAATCGAATCCGAAAGTGTTTTACGGCGGCGCCGTTCTGCTCCTGATTTTTTTTCTATTCACCTTCGTCGGAAGCGGAACCGAGGATTCGTCACAGATGAGTATGCACCTGGTCAATGGCCAGAATTACGTAATGAAAAACCCCAACGGAGGTGACGTTCTGCTTACCATCCGGCCGATATTCGGCTCCGCGGGATCGGGAGAAGACTCCAACGTATGCCTGGTAAAACCGGATACCGACGTTAAAGTCGTGGAACAAACCATGGCCAATTATATTACGTATGTCAAAGTCGAGCCCCAAGGTGGCGATTGTCAGGGCAAAAGCGGTTGGACATCCAAAGTCAATATTAAACAATAATTGCGTTAATTTGGACCAACCCCCGGTATTCACCAGCTTCCAAGGTCTCGGCGCGGAATCTGGTGAAACGAGGGCGGCGATAATGAATCAATTTTCCCTGATCAGGATCAAAGGACTCTGACGCACGGTGCGGCGGGTCACCCAGAGTCCGAATAATCCGATCAGGGCCGCGCTCCCGAGCGGTGTTGCGAGGGCGACTTCCCAGTAGAGCTTGACCGGCAGATCGAAAATCCGTTCATACAGAAACCACAGCAGGAGTTCGGACGAAACGGCGGCCAAAAGTCCCGCGATCAGACCCAGACTGACGAATTCAGTGCACTGATTGCGCCGGATTACGCGCCTGCCAGCACCCAGGGTTCTCAGAATACAGGCATTGAATATGCGTTCATCGATATCCGAATACACTGCCGCAAACAACACGACGATTCCCGCGAGCAGGGAGAAAACCAGCACGAATTCGACAGCCACCGTGACTTGTCCCAGAATCGTCTGGATCTGTCGGATGATTAAACCCACCTCGAGGACCGAAATACTCGGAAACTTATTCACCAGTCTGTTCAGAATGGCTTCTTTATCCGCCGGCAGATAAAAACTCGTCAGGTAGGTACTCGGAAAACCCTCCAGGGTACCCGGCGAAAAAATGAAATAAAAATTCGGGTTCATGGTATCCCACTGAACGCTTCGGATACTGCTTATCGTGACTGCGATTTCCCGGCTGCCAATACCGAATGTCAGGGTATCGCCGACTTTGGTCTTGAGACTTTCGGCAAGACTCTGTTCGACTGAAACCAGGCCTGTTTCATGGTTATTCCACCAGACCCCCTGTTTAATTCGATTATCCGCGGGCAGCACATCGGTATACGTTAAATTCAAATCCCGATTCAGGGTACGTTCCGCCTGGGAATCCGCGGATACAACCGGGCCGGCATCCTGGCCGTTGATTTGAATCAGACGGCCGCGAACCACCGGATAAAATGCCGAAACTTCGATTGTTTCGCCAGCCAGCCAATCCCTGAGCGACTCCCACTCCGCGGGAAATATATTGAACGCGAAGTGATTCGGCGTATTTTCCGGCAGCTTCCCCTGCCAGGTTCGGATCAGATCGGTGCGCACCAGAAAGATCACGATCATGGCCGTGAATGTGACGCCGAACGCGAGTATCTGACTCAGGTTCGAGGTCGCATTGCGGCTCAATTGTTGAATCCCGAAACGAGCATTCATCCCGAGATAAGGCAGCAGCAAACGCGTGGTCCTCAGAAAAAGATACACCAATCCGCCGAAACACAGGATCGCCCCCCCCGCAGCCGCGAGAAAGTAAAGGACCAGGCGCCAATCACCGGTGTTCCACCAAACCAGAGCGGAAATGGTCAGAAAACCGGCCCCGTATACGATACCCTGATTCAGCGGAGCCGGAACCAGATCGCGCCTTAAAACCCTGAGTGGCGAAACCCGACGTTGCTGCAATAAGGGCGCAAGCGTGAATCCCGCGAGAATCACGAGGCCCACCAGGATCGCCATCGCATAGGCGAAAATCCCGGGTTCTACCAGATTTTCTGGAAGGAGGCTTCTGAGATACCAAACCAGGCTTTCCTGACAGGCCCATCCGATCACGCATCCGACGGCGCTCGCCGCAAGCCCCAACAGCAACAATTGCCAAAAGAACAGCCACAGGATTTGATTTTGACGGACGCCGAGGCATCTCAGAATGGCCGTCATGTCGAAATGACGCCTCGAATACCGGCGCGCGCTCATCGCGATGGCAACCCCCGCGATCATCACCACCACAACACTCGCCAATCCGAGATATTCTTCCGCGCGTTTGAAGGCCGTGGCGAGCTCGGGTCGATCATCATAAACATCCAGGATTCTCTGTCCCGGAACCAGCCGGCCTTTGAGCCATGTCTTGAATTCGCGCACGGCCTTCTCGGAACCCGCGAACAGAAAATAATAATGGATATGGCTTCCGGGCCGGATCATCTCGGTTGCGGGCAGATCCTCGTGATTCATGATCACGCGCGGCGTCAAGCCCAGCAGATTGCCGCGGCGATCCGGTTCATAAGTCAGAATCCGGGTGATGTTAAGCGCCTTTGCACCGACCTCAATCGAATCCCCGATCGCGAGACCCAGGGCGGACAGCACCCGCAATTCCACCCACGCGGTTTCCGGAGCGGGAATTTCAAGCGTGTGCTGTTCCTCGTTCATCGCACCTTGAGATGTCTTCAAGTGCCCACGCAATGGATAGGCCTTCGTCACCGCCTTGATCCCGCTCAGCAGGATCGATTCATCGTGCACGAGAACACTCGAGAATTCAGTGCTCCTCGCGATCCGCAGTTGGCTGGCCGCGGCTTTTTCGAGCCATTGTTCGGGCAGCGCCGCATGGCTCGTCACGACCAGATCCGCGGCCAGAAAGGCGGCCGCCTGGTTCACCATGGTCCGATTCAATCGATCGGTGAAAAGCCCGGTCGTCGCGGTGCTGGCCGAGGCGATGATCAGAGCCAGAATCAGGATATTCAATTCCCCGGAACGCCAATCTCTGGCCAAGAGACGCATCGCGAGTCCGGCAAATGGTGTCATCGAAATACGCCTCATCCGGAATCGACAATCGAACCCGCCTTGAGTTGTACGATTCTTTCACAGCGGGATGCAAGCGCGTCGTCGTGTGTCACGAGCACCAGGGTCGTTTGCTTTTCCCGGTTGATCTCGAACAGCAATTCGATAATCTGTTCACCGGTACTGCTGTCCAGATTCCCGGTCGGCTCGTCGGCGAACAACACGCGCGGCATCGCCGCGAACGCGCGCGCCACCGCGACACGCTGCTGCTCCCCTCCGGACAACTGATTGGGATAATGAGCCAGGCGGTCGTGCAATCCGACCCGGGACAGCAAGGCTGCCGCCTCGGCCCTGGCATTGCTGCGGGCCAGCAATTCGAGCGGCAACATGACGTTCTCCAATGCGCTGAGATTCGGAAGCAGATGAAACGATTGAAACACAAAGCCGACATAGCGACTCCTGATCAGGGCCCGCCCGTCCTCGTCCATCGCGGTCAGGCATTCGCCATCCAGGAATACCTGACCCTCCGAAGGCTGATCCAGCCCGGCAAGGAGACTTAAGAGGGTGGTCTTACCGGAACCCGAAGCCCCGACGATCGCCACGGGTTCTCCCGGCTTGATTGAAAGATCGACCGAATTCAGTATATTAAGCCTTCCCCGTTCGGTAGCGACGCTCTTGGATAAATTCCGGGCAACGATCATCATCTCTCGAGAGGACCGCAAGGCCTCGGAGGATTGCTTAATGCGCTTGTTCAACAATAAATTCCTGTTTTGCGTGATCGGGATCATCGTTCCGTCCCTCGGCCAAACCTGTCCGGTCCTGGTGATCGGAGACAGCATCAGCGCTGCGCACGGTCTGGAGCGCTCACAAGGCTGGGTCGCATTATTACAACAGAAATTGGATCGGGAGAACATGGCCTGCACGGTGATCAATTCGAGCATAAGCGGGGACACGAGCGCGGGAGGTCTCGCGCGCATCGATCAGGAAATTTCCACCCATCACCCCGGAGTCGTGGTCATTGAGTTGGGTGGAAATGATGGCCTCCGGGGGCTGCCGCCCAAGATCATCCAGGCGAACCTGAAAGAAATGATCGTCCGGGCCCGATCCTCGGGAGCCGAGGTGATTTTACTCGGGATCCAGATACCGCCGAATTACGGCAAATCCTACACGGCCTTGTTCGAGGGAATTTATGATCGGCTGGCTTCGGAAATGCCGGTTGAATTCGTACCGGGACTGCTTAGCGGGATCGGTGATCATCCCGAATACATGCAGCAGGACGGCATCCATCCGAATCGGGCCGCACAACCTTTGATCAGCAATCAGATTTGGGAAAAACTACGGAAAATACTCGACGTACACGGCGATAAGTAAATTACTCCGTCATCGAGCGGTTATTGAGTTTTATTTTGAGTCCCGTCTTCAGCAGATGTTCTTCGAACTGGCGGTTTGATTTATCGAATTTGAGGCCGTAGATCATGTCCTCGTCGCCGGAACGGCGATGCACAACCACACCGTTGAATTCAAAGGAGTGACCGTCTTGGAAGGTCAACATCAATTTCAACAGTTGTCCGCATTTCAGTTTTTTCGCGCAGCCTATCGAAAGGCCGAGCGGACTGATGTCGATCAGGCGGGCCGCGTTGAATTTCTGCCGGAACAGCAGTCGAGTATCGGAGACACCCGCCTGAATATCGTCCCGCACATACCGGCAGCATTTTCGTCTTTGTTTGACCGGTTTGTCGAAATAATGCGGAACCGGCGCCGGTCCGACCAAGTCGTCGATCAGAATATCGTCCGTTAAAGCGTCAATCTGCGCATTCGAGAATTCAACATCCCAATCCCAAGCCAACATCTTGATTTACCCCACGCTTGCCGAAATGAACATCGTGCCAAGCCGTCCAACCAAACCGGAAAACCGACAGGCTGTTCGATCCCCGCCCACTCGCCAGACCGGGCACTTATGTATATCATAGTACAGTTCCGAGCAAGGGTTGTTTTTTTCGGGCTTTTCCGGAATCAAGCCCATCGGACATATTTTTCTGTCTATTGGTTATCCGTTACAATTCCCGCAATTTGATCACTCTCGGCAAATCCATCATGACCAAGCCAATTTCTCTTTGCAATGCCGCTGACAGTGCGTTGGTCGTCATCGACATCCAGTCGACCCTGACCGCAGCCATGCCGGAAAAAGACGCCGAGCAGATGCTGGCCAATACCATCGTGCTGTTGCAGGCCGCGGCGGCATTGCAGGTTCCGGTATTGCTGACGGAACAATATCCCAAGGGTTTGGGCGAAACCGAGCGGAATCTGCTGGAGCACTTACCGGCCTCGGCGGAAAAATTCCAAAAAACCGGGTTTTCCTGTTGCGCGGCCGAGGGCTTTCGAAGCATCCTCGAAAATAGCGGTAAGACGCAATTGGTGCTGGTCGGGCAGGAAGCCCATGTCTGTGTGCTGCAAACGGCCTTTGAACTCAATGATTCCGGGTATACCGTTTTTGTCGCCGAAGATACCGTGTGTTCCCGGAAACAGGAACATCGATTCTTCGCGCTGGAAAGAATGCGGCAAGCCGGAATTTCGATCACCAATTACGAGTCGGTTCTGTTCGAATGGATGAGGGACGCGGCGCATCCGAAATTCAAGGAACTTGCCAAACTGATCCGCTAGGAGGCTGTCCGAGAATTGCGATCGCAGCCAAGGCGCGGCTGATCGAACCGAATTTTTTGCTCGTTCGAAGCGAATCGTTGCTTTATTCGGCGGCGTATCGGCCGGAAGCGGAATTGGACGGCGAACACCGGCCCGAAGGACAACAGCCAGAGAAGGGTTTTCGTAAAACGGATGTCGATCTCGAACCCTGCCCGCATTTGGGCAGGCTAATGGATCGCTAAGCCGCGGCAAAGACGTGCGACTGGCCGGGAACCCCGTTGGAAACGCCTTCCTTTACCAAGTGTTGTCGTTTGATAACCCGCGCCCGCTGGCGGCAGCTTCTCCATCCTCAGGGACTATGTGCGCATTGCCTTGGCGAGACCCATGACAAACCTGCCTCTACTGCTTTCAAACCGAAAAGTCCGCCCTTTCACCCCTGCCGGCTCAACCCTTCGATGTTGGAGCCATCCGAACCGAGGGTGTCAAGCTCGATGAAGAAACCAAGAATCGTTTGCATACATCGGGCGCAAGCCGGGACCGGACACCGTACTGGTTCATGGAAAAGACCAATACCGAATTTTTGGACCGGTAAGGACGGCTGGAAAGGCGAAACCGGGAAGCGGACGAAGCCCTGCACGAATACCAGAGAACAGGCCGGTATGTCAGTCATGAAACCATGGAACCCCGGCGTGAGCCCCAGGGCACGGTCCGGGAATGCCCTTGTCCGCAACTCGAAAGCTGAAACTCGTCCGGTCGCCCGCCGCACGGCGCGATTCGACCTGGCTTCGTCAATCATCGAACCGCACAACCCTTGCGCGGCGAAGCGCTCCTCCGAAAAAATCCGTAAGGCCGCAAAGCTTGTCCTGAATAACCCCGCTATCGGCATTCGATTGGAAAACCAGGAAGACCGGGAATTTTTCACCTCCTTCGGACAATGGGGTCCACCTTAGTAGGTCCAGTTTGCGGCTTGGTAACAGGTTCCCTGGAATCGGGGTTGTTCAACAAAGGTTTCCAGCAGGACGGGGCGGACGCCGTAGTAGGATTCCCAGTCGTCGGCGAGGTGTCGCGGCTTTACGCGAGCCTTTCTGATCAATCAAAAGTGGTGCAAGCATTTCGCTTTCCGACTAACGGGTGACACCGGCTGGCTAACGGGTGACCCCTTTATTCCCCTTATCGAAGCGATCGACAGCGTTGCATAGCGATACTTTGTCGGCGTAGTCTCCAGAACGGCACTACTCTTTGACGAATCGGTAGTCCGAGCCTGGCAACGTGCATGGACGTAACTTCCTAATTGGATATCATAATCTGCTTAAGTAAGCGCCATTCGTGTCTGATAATCCTCTAGCCAGCCTCCTCCGCAACCAGTTGGTAAACTGGTTGCTTACCCAAAACGAGAGGAGACTGACATGTCACATTACTGCGGAATCG
>JAKEEL010000151.1 GCA_022616595.1 Methylococcaceae bacterium | reverse complement strand
TGTGAAGGATCAGGCGAACAACGCATGTGTTTGTGCGATTTCGTCCGAGATGCCGTCGATTTCGAGGACTTCGATGTCAGGACTCAGCCCGAGCTTGGCGAACGCGGGGACCTTGCTGAAATCCAGCCCATCGCGCTCGGCTTTGGAGTCGATCAGGTTTTGAATATAGGCTACCTGCACAACATCCACATAATCGGCAGTCGGTGACACATCGCGCTTGAAATTCCGGTATTCCGAAGCGACCGGGCGCAGTGATTTCGGAAAATCCCAGGCATCCATGATCATTTTACCGATCAGCGGATGCAGGTTTTCCAGCATCCAACGGAATCGATTCGGATCTTCGAGCAGGCCTTCGGTCTTGGAAGCCAGGATCAGGATCGGCAGTTTGCCGATCTGGTGAATCAATCCGGCCAGCATGGCCTGATCCGGATCAAGGTGCTTGCATTGGCTGGTCAGTGCCCGCGCAATGGCCGACACATTCACGCTCTGCTCCCAGATCCCGCGAAAGTTTTGTTCGAGACTCTTGCTGCCGGGTTTGAAAACCTGTTGCATGACCAGACTGGTAACCAATGTACGGACCGTCGTATTTCCGAGCCGCGCCACCGCGATCTGCAATTTTTCGATTTGCTGTCTGCCCCGATAAAGCGGACTGTTGGCGATCTGGATCAGGCGCGCCGACAACGCGGTATCGGTTGCAATGATCTCGGCGATCTGGTTCGCCGAAACATCCCCTTTACTGATGGTTTGCCGGACTTTCAGCGCGACATCCGGAAGGGTCGGAAGAACGAGCCGGTTTGCTTTGATCTCCGTCAAAATATATTCCAGGAGATCTTCCTCGCTCTCAAGCTTCATGGTTACTCTAGTCTCGCAACAGAATGGGTATAAAAACGGGATCGCTATTCAAGCTTTTACAAAGTATAGGGCAATTCGAGAATTTTGAGCGGAGAAGCGAGAGGGTCGGGGAGATGGATGGAACCGGACACGGTCTGCTCGATCTGGAGCACGATCAGCAGACGAAGTTCCGGCCTGTGCAGCCAGGCTGCATTGACAACTTGGCCGATGCTCTGTTCGTTCCCGGAAACGAACAGCGGGTCGCCCGGACCCGGCAGTTGATCCGATCGGGTCGCGGCAAGAAACATGCGCCGCTTGAGTTTTCCGAGATAATGGGTTCGCGCAACGATTTCCTGGCCGGTATAACAGCCTTTCTTAAAACTGATTCCGCCGAGCGCATCCAGGTTGATCATTTGCGGGATGAATTCCTCGCTGGTCTCGATCCCGAGCCTTGGAATCCCGTTCAGGATGCATAAGAGATTCCAGTACTCGCAGCTAGTTTCGGCATAGCCGTCCAAGGCGACCAACTCGTTCCAGTGCTGTTCAGCGGATTCGGCAGAGCCGATGAACAGCCACTGATTCGGAGCGGTCTTGACCATTTGCCAGTTTTCGGCATGGACCAGCGGATACCGCCGGTCGCTGGACTCTGGCCAGGTGCGCTCGAAACGTTCGGGACGACTGGCGCAGCACTGGCCGAATATCGCGACGGAATCGGTGACATTCTCGATGCCGACCTTGGAACGTAAAACATGCATGCGAAGTTTCTTCTCGATTGACACGGCCAGTGTTTCCGGCAGAACCAGCCAGTATCCGTCCTCGTGGATGAACAAAAGAAACGTACTCAATACCCGGCCTTTCGGATTGCAGATCGCTCCATGCGTTGCGCTGTTAGGTTGCAATCCGAGCACGTCGCAGGTGGTCTGCCCTTGCAGGAAGGCTGCCGCATCCCTGCCTGTCACCGCGAGGACTGCGTAACCGCAGGTTTGACTGACCGCGGGAGTCGCAGTGGACGAATCGGATCCACCGTCCGGAGCGCCCGCCGGGTTCTGTTTCAGGTCCCGTGTTGCCAGAAAGGTCCGCCAGTTCTGATTCATTTTGCTTCCGGATTCTATGATAATTGGAAAAAATTGGTTTAAAATGCGCCCTTTCGAATGCTTGCGGCCCGAAAGGACAATGTCTGTAGAACAGAATAATACAGCCGATTCCCGGCAAAATGATAACAAATCGCGGCAGCCGTCCGATGCCTGTCAAGGCAAGGAACTGGGAGGACCCAAGGGGCCCGAGCCGACACGTTACGGGGATTGGGAGAAGAAAGGGCGCTGCATCGATTTCTGAATCCGCGGGACTAACCGCGGATCTGTGTGTTGGAAATTTTTAATTCGAAGCATACCGTGAAAGAACCTATGAACCGGCCCTTGTCGCCGCATTTGCAGATCTATCGTCTTCCGTTGACGTCGATCCTGTCGATTACTCATCGCGCGACCGGTGTCGCGGTCACTTTGGGAATGATTTATCTCGTGGTCTGGCTCATGGGAATCTCGGAGGGCGCCGGGGCCTTCGAGAATACCCGGGCCTTCCTCGATTCCGGATTCGGGCTCCTCGTGCTTTTTCTGTGGACATTTGCGCTGTTTTTTCATTTCGTCCACGGGATACGGCATTTGATCTGGGATACCGGAATGACATTCGAGCGCGCCGCAATGGACCGGTTGGCGGCTATTGAAATCGGTACGGCGGTCGGGATCACCCTGATCGTCTGGATCGTCCGATTCTTCGTCTGAGCCGGAGGAGTCCATGAATTTCAGAACCCCGATCTCCAAAGCGCGCGGTTTAGGTTCGGCCAAAGCAGGTTTCACGCATTGGTGGACTCAGCGGATCACCGCCGTTGCGCTGATTCCACTCACCCTGTGGTTCGGAATCGCGATCATCCTGGTTCCGGGCGCCGATCATCGGACGATCGTCGAGTGGATCTCATCGCCGTGGAATACGGTTTTGCTGATAGCCACCATTATCGCGGTGTTCTACCATGCGCTACTGGGAATCCAGGTCATCATCGAGGATTATATTCGGACCGAGTGGCTGAAAATCGCCGCGATCCTTGCGACCAAGTTGATCTTGATCTTCTATGCGCTCGCGGCACTGTACGCGACATTCCGCATTGTCACGCTCGGATAAACACGGAATTCCCATGGCACAAAGTTACGAAATCATCGAACACAGCTACGACACGGTTGTTGTCGGAGCCGGCGGGGCCGGGCTTCGGGCGACCTTCGGAATGGCTCAAAAGGGCTTGGCGACGGCCTGCATCACCAAGGTCTTTCCGACCCGCAGCCATACCGCCGCCGCGCAGGGCGGGATCAGCGCGGCGCTCGGCAACATGGGCGAAGACGACTGGCGCTGGCACATGTACGATACCATCAAGGGATCGGACTGGCTCGGCGACCAGGATGCGATCGAATTCATGTGCCGGGAAGCGATTCCCGCGATCATCGAACTCGAACATTATGGAGTGCCCTTTTCCAGGACTCCGGAAGGCAAGATCTATCAGCGTCCTTTCGGCGGGATGACGACCCACTATGGCGAGGGGACCGCTCAGCGGACTTGCGCCGCGGCCGATATTACCGGCCATGCGATTCTGTCCACGCTCTACCAGCAGTCCCTGAAGCACGACGCCGAGTTTTTCATCGAGTACGTCGCGCTGGATTTGATTATGCAGGACGGAGAATGCCGCGGCGTATTGGCCTGGTGCCTCGATGACGGCAGCCTGCATCTGTTTCGCGCGCATATGACCGTGCTGGCCACGGGCGGATACGGCCGCTGTTATTTATCCTGTACGTCCGCGCATACCTGTACCGGCGATGGTAATGCGATGGCACTGCGCGCCGGTCTGCCCTTGCAGGATATGGAATTCGTGCAGTTTCATCCGACCGGAATCTACGGCTCGGGCTGTCTGATCACCGAAGGTGTTCGCGGCGAAGGGGGCTATCTGACCAATTCCGAAGGCGAACGCTTCATGGAACGCTACGCGCCGAGCGCCAAGGATCTGGCCTCACGCGACGTGGTCAGCCGCTCGATTACGATCGAAGTGCGTGAAGGCCGCGGAGTGGGAGCGGAAAAGGATCATGCCTACCTGCATCTGGAACACCTGGGCAGGGAAGTGATCATGGAGCGGCTGCCCGGCATCGCCGAAACGGCCCGGATTTTTGCCGGGGTGGACGTGACCCGGGAACCGATTCCGGTCATTCCGACAGCCCACTACAACATGGGTGGAATACCAACCAATCATAGAGCCGAGGTGGTGACTCTCGAGAACGGAGATCCGGATCATGTCGTACCCGGCTTGATGGCGATCGGAGAGGCGGCTTGCGTCTCGGTTCACGGGGCCAATCGTCTCGGTTCGAATTCGTTGCTCGATCTGGTCGTATTCGGCCGGTCCGCTGCATACCGTTGTTCCGAACTGATCAAACCGGGTGCTCCGCATAAGCCGATCGCCAAAAATGCGTGTCACAAGGCACTCGACCGGTTTGACCGGGCACGTAACGCAAACGGGGGCAGAAAGACCGCCGATATTCGTCTGGAAATGCAAAGAATCATGCAGAGCCACGCGACCGTCTTTCGGACCGGTGCGGTTCTGGCCGAAGGCGTCGAGAAAATCACTCAAGTCGAACGGTCATTCCAGGACGTCGCGGTCGCGGACCGCTCCCTGATCTGGAATACCGATCTGGTCGAAACCCTGGAACTCGATAATCTGATCGCCCAGGCCAGCGCGACCATGCGCTCGGCCGCGAATCGCACCGAGAGCCGCGGCGGTCATGCCCGGGAGGATTATCCGGACCGGGATGACCGGGAATGGCTCAAGCATACCGTGATCTGGCGCGACGACGACGGAAACACCCGGATCGACTACCGCCCGGTCCATCTGCATACCCTGACGGATGAAGTGCAAGCGGTTCCGCCGAAAAAACGCGTGTATTGATCTGATTTCTGGAATCTGGAAGAGCCATGGTTGAATTTACCCTACCCAAGAATTCCGTTGTCCAAGCCGGGAAAGAGCACCTTTCGGAAAGCCGGGACGGAACGATCAAACGCGTGGAAGTCTATCGATGGGACCCGGACACCGGCGAGAATCCAAGAATGGATGTCTACGAAATCGATCTGGACAACTGCGGACCGATGGTCCTCGATGCGATCATCAAAATCAAGAACGAGATCGATTCGACGCTGACATTCAGGCGCTCCTGCCGGGAAGGTGTGTGCGGCTCGTGCGCGATGAACATCAACGGCAAGAACACCCTGGCCTGTACCAAGGCGATCGAGGATATCGAGGGTACGATTCGGATCTATCCTCTGCCCCACATGCAGGTGGTCAAGGATTTGGTTCCGGATCTGACGCATTTCTACGCGCAGTACGCCTCGATCAAACCGTGGATCGAAACGCAGACCCCGGCGCCCGCCGATCGCGAACGGCTGCAGAGCGTCGAGGATCGGGCCAAACTGGACGGTCTTTACGAATGCATCCTGTGCGCGTGTTGCTCGACGAGCTGCCCGAGCTACTGGTGGAACAGTGAACGTTATCTCGGACCCGCGATTTTGCTCCAGGCCTATCGCTGGATCGCCGACAGCCGGGACGAAAATACCGGCGAACGGCTCGACGCACTCGAGGACCCGTTCAAGCTGTACCGCTGCCACACGATCATGGCCTGCACCGATACCTGCCCGAAGGGATTGAACCCGGCCAAGGCGATCGCCGAGATCAAGAAGCTGATCGTGGAGAGACAATAGCCCGTTGCCGGCTTGATCATTCGATCGAAAGTCCGCTGGCTTTGCCGCCGCGGCAGTCTCGAACTGGATCTGATTCTGTCACGCTATCTGGACCGCCGTTATGACCACGCCCCTGCCGAAGAGCAGCAATCGTTCCAATCCCTGCTCGGTTTTGCGGACGCGGAATTGCAGCGCTTTTTTATCGCGCAGGAAGACCCGGCCGATCCGGAGCTTCTGAATCTTGTCCGAACCATCCGGTCTGTGGCTTCGAATATCCCCTGATTCCTCGCGCTTGTATCTCGGATTCCTGACCGCCGCGCATGTGCTGGCACTGATCGGCAGCCTGGCCGCCGGAGTGCCCGGTTTATTCAAAACCGTGCTGGTCATTGCGATAGTCGGTTCCTGTTATATCCAGTTGCGCAGGGCTCGTCTGGATCGGAACGAAACCCGTCCTTTGATCGTTTACGGGGAGCAGGACGGGTGGAGCTTCCGAATCGGCGCAGGCCCGCCGGTACATGCCGACTTGTTGGCATCCAGCGTCGCAATCCGGTGGATCACGATCCTTCATTTTCGGACGGCGGAAAAACGAATTCAGAGTTTCGTGATCCCTCGGGATAGCGTGTCCCCCGAGGAATATCGCCGCCTGCGAATGATATTGAAAATCGCCGGAAAGAATGGTTGAACGGCTGCCACGATCCCTGTCTCACCCGACCCGTATTTCGATCTTGCGGGGCTGATACTGCGCACGTTTTGGAATCCGGAGAGTCAGGATGCCGTCTTTCAGCGTCGCTTCCGCTTGGTCCCCGTCGAGCTCGCTGCTCAACGAAAAGCTGCGCTGATAATGCGTGGAACGTATATCCGCGTAGACCGACTGCATGCCCTCGGGCACCGGGATTTCGGCTGTGCCCTCGATGGCCAGCGAATCTTTGTCCAGATGCACGCTGAGCCGTTCCTTGGAAACTCCTGGCAGATCGGCTTGCACCGTGATGCCTGCGTCGTCCTCGAAGATATCGACCGGGGGACGGATCACCCGCGCGGCTTCAGTGGATTCCTGCAGCGCCTTGGGTTGTTGTGTAGTGACCTCAATTGCTTCGCTCATTTTCTACCTCCGGAGAATTACTGGACTTGAATTTGCCGCGGCTTGGCCGCCTCGCGGCGCCGAATCGCAACATGCAACACGCCGTCTCGATAACTCGCCTCGACGTGGTCGGGATCCACATCCTCGGGAAGTGTCACGACGCGGTGAAAGGCACCGTCAACCCGTTCTTTCCGGTAATAGGTGGCTCCCTCGACGGCGGTTGTCCTGCGTTCGCCTTTGATGGTCAAGAGATTCTGCTGAATCGAAATATCGAGACTGTTCGGATCCACTCCGGCCGCAAACAGATACACATCGACCTGGTTCGGAGTACTGCCGATATTGATCGGGGGAAAGGTTCCCCGGGCCACCGCACGTATGCCGTTGGGCCAGGGCGTCCCGCCGAACAATTGATCCATCTCTCGCGCCACGCGCCTGAAATCATCGAACAGGCTGCCTTCAAAACTGCTTAAACTGGTGAACATTGTTAAACCTCCTGATTCGGTTTTAATCCGCAATGGAATTAGCTTTCGATATTGGGATTGGCTTTCTTCTTTTCAAGCGCCGCGCAACGACGATTTGAAGCGGAGGGGGTGTTTAACGTACCGAGGGAGTTGATCGGCCTCGCGGGTTGAAGCCGGGATTGCTATGATCCAAAGGCTGGGACTTCACAGTTTAGAGAAGAAATCAAGTAATTTAGCGTTCAGGGCAGGCCATTCCCGATGCGGGGCCCTGCCTTCACAATACCAGGTTTTCACGTTGGAGGTACAGTTTGGATAGTCAAAGCAGCCTTCCGCGTCGACTGGTTCGGGGTTTCCGCTACACTGATTACAGTCCGCCCACCACGTGGCCGCTTCTTTTCCGAATCCGGGGAACAATTCGTCGTCCTTGCTGTGCATGATCAACACCGAAATCGGTTCCGGACAGGGATAGGCGGCCAGATCGCTGCCCCGGATTCCGGATGCGCTGGGCGCAATCGCGTCCGGAATGTGGCGGGTATCCTGTAGAAATGCGAGTCCCATCGCGACGTTGCCGCCGTCGGAATGGCCGGTCAGATAAATCCGTTCGCGATCGATACACCATTTTCCGGAGATCTGATCCGGAATTGCGGCCATTTCCATTAAAACCTTTGCCGACGTTCGCTGATGATCCGGATAGGCGATCAGGAAACCCGCGCGCGTCGCGGCGAGCGTGAGTCCGGTCATTCGCTCGCTGCTGAAGCGGCTCCTGCCGGCGGGCGCGTAAACAACAATCAAGGGGTGCGGAACAGAGGAATCGTAATTGGATGGCGTACGGACATTGTATTTGATGCCGTTCGGCGTAGTTTCATCGTCCGTGATCCCCGCCTTTCCAGTGCGCGTTCCCGGCTGGCATTTCGAGGGCAGCGCCGGATTTTTATATTCGGCCTTTCCGAGTTCGACGGGTTCCCGGTCGCAGCCGCAGGACTGCAGTCCAAGGATCACAACGACCAGACTCCATGCAGAGGTTGTCACAGGGTGGATGTCCCATGAATTTTAAAGAGTTGACAAAACGCCCGCCGCTATCGGGACGCCAGGCAATACTACGTCATGTGATGGCCCGGATAAATACCTTTTTTTGAGAATTTCGAAAGCCTGTAGAGTCGTGCATTCCGCGTATTCGAGAAGATTCCCCCCGGCCTTTTCATGGACCATTAACTCGACTCTGGCTTGGTGACTCGCCCGCCGCTCCGCGGGCGCCCTTGACTCAAAAATCACAGCGCATTCTCGATCACGCACCCGCGGATTTCTGTGCGCACATGACCCGGTTGCGCCCGGCACCCTTGGCCTCATACAACGCCATATCGGCGGCCCGGAGTAGCTGGGCATCCGTTGTGCCATGAATCGGATAATTCGCGATGCCGATCGATACCGTGTTGTGCAGATGAACTTGATTGAACGGCACGTACAGTTGTTCGAACGAAGCGCGCAATTGCTCCATGCGCTGCCGTGCATGCTCGAGGGTGGTATCCGGTAGGACCACGACAAATTCTTCCCCGCCGTAGCGGCACACCATATCTTCATTGCGCGTGGAACTGAGCAATTGCAGGGCCATGGACTGCAGCATGAGGTCGCCAGCGTCATGCCCGTGGGTATCATTCAACCGTTTGAAATAATCAATATCCAAGATTGCCACGCTCAGCGGGCTGTTATCGCGTTTCGCCCTGGATAATTCGCGGGCCAGCGTTTCGTCGAGATAGCGCCGGTTGAAAAGCCCGGTCAACGGGTCGCGGACGGTCTGTTCGCGGAGTTCATTTTGCAGGGACTTGATTTCGGCAAGCTGCTTCTTCAGGAGCGCATTGGCCTCGCGCAGTTCCGCCTCTTTATCCTTATGGCCCGAGATGTCCTCGCTGAATATGATGATGCCGCCGATTTCCCGTTCCGTCCTGAACCAGGGGCGCGCTTCCCCGCGTATCCACTGCGACGTGCCGTCCGTGCGTATGAAAAACGTCTCTTCGCACTTCACCGAGGAGCCCTTGAGACAACGTTGATGGACCTCGCGCCAACTCTCCGGTGTTTCAGGGAAGATTTCATAATGGGAGCGGCCCACGAGGTTTTGATCGCCGAGCCGGAAATCGCTGCGCCAGCGATTGCTTACGGCGATATAGCAGAGGTTGCGATCGAACATGGCGAGAGCCGCGGGCGAGTGTGTGATGAGTAAATTCAATTGTTCTTCACTCTTGCTGAGTGCTTTTTTCTGCTCTCTCAAGCGCTGGTTAAAGTACCAGAAGACCGAGACCGTGAGCCCCGCAAGCAGGGCTATGGCGACAGCGGTGTTCAGGTACGCTTTGAGTTTTGCGATGTCCGCGAGCAGGTCCGGTTCGTATAATAAACCTTCCAGCGAATAATCGGGCTTGAGCTGGCCGAGCCTGACGTAAGTGTCCGCGATATGCCGCCAGCGCTCCGGATTGATCTGCCCGATTTCAATGAATTCCGGCAGTATCAGGTCACGCATGGCTTCGTATTCGAAACGCAGGTGTTCGGGCGTATTGCGCGAGCCGTATTTCTGCACGAATCCGATGGTTTCGTCGGGATGCTCCATCGCATACTTCCAGCCGCACAGGCTTGCCGCGAGGAAGTTCTGCGCGCGTTCCCGATGATTTTGCAGTTCGTCTTCCGAAGTGAACAGATTGTCGCCGTAAAAATCGACGCCGTAATGGATGGGTTTCAGGACCGACACCGGAAATTGCTTCTGGCTGAAGTAGAAAGGCTGGTCGGTCGAGTAGCCGGAAACGGCATCCAGCCGGCCTTCGATGAGCGCGTCCAGATTATTGCGTTGAGCGAGTAACTTGAAATTCTTCAGCGAACCCGCTTGCGACAGCAACATGGGTGCAACGGCAGGCGTACTCAGGCTGTCCATTACGGTTTTCCCGACCAGTTGGCGGGGATGGGT
>JAKEEL010000150.1 GCA_022616595.1 Methylococcaceae bacterium | reverse complement strand
CGCCACCCCTCGACTGCTGCACTACTTCAGCGGCACCCAACTGCCATAGAAAATAAATTTGGATTTTTGCAATAGGGCCTCAAGCAGCTTCAAAATATAACCGATTAAAAAATCGCATTGACTAGGCCTCAAAATGTCAACAAACAGACAATACCGAAAACCATCCGTTTGATTAAATGACTGATGCGCCAAGGTATCATCAAAAATAAATAATTTATTATCACACCAATGATTTTCCAATTCTCTAACTTTAATATATGACGCTGTGTCATGCACATCATTGATATTGTATAGCATTCTTAAAGTGACCCGTAATGGTCCAAAATGCTCGGCGGTGGACTCTTTTTTATTGAAAACAGAGACGCCTATCGTTTTAATATATTTATAATCTTCGTGAAATGCCGGAACAGTCATAAAATTTTCAACATTTCTTCCATACCATTTAAAAAAGATCATTCCTCGTTTAACTTTTTCAACGCGTTCAGCCAATTCCTCTACAATATTTTCTGACTTAACTATGTTTAAAATATGCTTAATTTCCTGCTGGCAGTCTATCGGTAAGTGATCCAGTTGATATACTTTTTTATTTATATGAGGTAATGTAAGCAAGTCCATCAGGATATTAAAGGGGGCCAACGCCCATGTTAACGTTCCATTGCCAAAAAAATACCGATTCAATAGCCTGAGATCCAAATTGCTATTCCGGCTCACATCATAAACGCCGCAAATCGCGTAAAACAACATCGCTTCAGGAAAATAACAGGTCAGCAGCGCTAAGAACACACACCATAAAACCAATTGCATCCAAAACCGCTTTTTTCTTTTATCATAAAATTTTTCATCCATCCCTTTAGCCTTATATTTCGCATTCATTTTTTGTCCGCGCTATCGTAACATCCTTTACAAAACTTCATTTACTGAAGTTTCCCCGGAATGATTCGTATTGGCTTGGTCGAGCGTCAAGCCACCCTGCGCAGCAGCGCAGCAACGAACGGTAAAGGGTCTATTCCTAGAGCACAAGACTCCTGTCTTCAGGCTACCCGCACAATGCGCCGGACCGTCACCAAATGCAAGCCGTAGTGCTCGACGATCTGTTGCGACCCTTGATCCCCCTTTCTGAAGGGACCCCGCCCGAGCCATTACACTCTCCGCCGGATACTGCAATCAACGGGGCGGTGAAATCCTGTCCCGAATATTCTAGCGATGCTCCCCGGCCGCATCCCGGAGCAGATCTTTATAGCGTTCATAGTCTTTCTTCGCGGCGGACAGGCGGCCCTGCTGCTTGAGCACCCGGGACCGGTGAAGGACCATCCCGGCCTCGGGAAGCGTGCGAAGATCCGGGGATAATTGATCGAGGTAGGGATCATTTCGGCACTCCCGAATTTTCCGAATGTGTTCCATGAACTGAATCAACCCTTCCCCCGTCATCCAATCCACTTCCTGATTTTTCTGGCGCCGTTGCGTAATCGGTGCCTGATATTCGATCACGGGTTTATCGTCGCTGTTGACGGGATAGGCTGCCCACTCCTCGCCCGGCATTCCGAGATTCGCGATGTAATGAGCCAGAAGCGGCACCCCTTTGTTGAAGTCCTTTTGGTGCTGCGCGGAAAAAATCAAGGCATCGCTTGCCAAAGGCGAACTGTCCGGCTGGGCCAATAAGCCGAGTACCGGCTTCCGCGACGAAAAATCCCCTCGCCACAGCGTGACCCGCGGAAACACTTCGAGCAGGGTGCGGACGATCGTCCCGAATTCGGCGCGGGACAACTGGTACGCAGGCAGCCATTGCATGAACAGACCGTGGCCGCGCAACCTGTCGCGTACTGTCCGGAAATGTTCCAGGGAATACAGGCTGCCGGCGCCGGAACGCCACGGGATAAAGAGATCGGCGATGATCAGATCGAATTTTTCGAGGCTTCCGGACAGAACGTTTCGAGCGTCTTCGCCGATTATTTGAACCCTTGGATCGAAGAACAAGCGATTATTGAAGCGTGTGAAATACTTTTTGGAAGCCTCGACGACCTCGGGAATCAGTTCGGCGACCACCAAGCGCCGGACCGGCATATCGAGGACCGCGCCGGCCGAAATTCCGCTGCCCAAGCCTAGTAAGAACACCGACTCGGGTTTTCGGTGCAGCAATACCGGTAGATGGCCTTCCACCTCCTCGAGCTCGCGCGATCCGGTCCCGCCCAGCGTATAATGATTATTGACTTTTATTTTCAGCGAATCGCGAAGCCGTACCACGGCGACCGTGCCGCTGCTCGATTCCCAGACCTGCAACAGACTTTCTTCATCGTCGACCGGATCGATCCGGACTTGCGGCAGACGAGTCGTATCGAGCACCGAAACCAGGAGCAAGATCCCGGTCATCGGAATCGCGGCAAGGGCACGATTTTCGTGTTTATTGATGAAAAACAGGTAGAGCGCCGCCAGCAGATAGATCACACCAATCAATCGAATCCCGGCCCAGGTTCCGATCGCCTCGATCATCACAAAACCGGCTGTCAGCGAACCGATGATCGAGCCCGCGGTATTCAATGCGACCAATTGTCCGACCATCCGGCCCGAAGCCAAAGTATGGGGCTCGGCAATTTTCAGCAGAAAAGGAAAAATCGCGCCCAACACCAATACCGGTAATGCCATGACCGCGATTTCCATTTTCAAAATCTGAATGAGATATCCGCTCCAACCTGCGCGTGCCCCGATATATTCCAATCCGTCGGTCCAGCCGTTGAATAGAAACGGCGTTGCGGCTGCCAGCATGGCTCCCAGCGTGAACAAACCGTATAACGCCCTGGAAGGCGGAATGCCGCTCTTCATGATCCGATTCGCGAGCGCCGCACCGGCCGACAAGGCCAACAAGAAAATGAATAAAATCGTTGCGAAGGTGTATACGGAATTCTGCAAGACCTGTGCGAACATGCGCGTCCATAAAACCTCGAGGCCGAGCGTTCCAAAACCCGAAACCAAGGCCAGTGCGCGTATCGTGGACAATGGAATCACAGATTCTTCGGTGTCAGGCGCTCGTTCGGGTGCGGAAGGCACATCCCCGCTTCGATGTGCAGGCCATCTCCGGGCCAGCAGCAACGCGCTAGCCCCTATCGCCGTCGTGGCCGCGACCGCGAGCCGGTACGACCCTGAAAAGCCGAACAAAGGCGGCAGATAAAACCCGGCCAGCAACGAACCCGCCGCGGCGCCCAGGGTGTTGACCGCGTACAGGACGGAAACCCTCAGACCCAGCCGTTCCGGGTCATGAACCAGGGTCTGCGCGATCACCGGCAAGGTTCCGCCGATGAAGAATGCCGCGGGGAAAAGCAGGCTCACCGACAGCAGGAATTTGATCGCGGCGAAGCTGAACGGGCTGTTTCCGAAGGCTTCGAACAGCGCGGGATACAGCGCATGGTAGGCGTTCAGGATCTGAAAATAGCCGAGCACGCTGAGCGCAACGGCCAACTCCAGCAGGCCGTAAGTCTGCAATGGATTATGCAACCCCGCGGCGCGCCGGCCCCAGAAATACCCGCCGAACGCGAGCCCCGAAAAGAACGCGGCGAGCGTGGTTGCCGCGGCAAAGGCCGTGTTGCCGAAAAGGAGGCCCAGCTCCTTCATCCAGAGCACCTCGTACACAAGCGCCACGAGCCCCGAGAAGAAAAACAACATCAGGATAACCATGAACCTTCCCGGTTGCGGGTTCGGCTCGGATGTTGTGCGCGGCACGCAGGTTTTCATCATCACCGATCCCGACCAAATGCGGCTCTACCGGCCAGAAAAGGGACGATCGCCTCTATCCGGCGCCCTGGCTGATTTCGGATTGCAGAGTCTCGAGTTCGGCCCATCGGGCGTAACTGGATTCCAGATCGAGAACCAGGTCTTCGAGTTCGTTCAATGTACGCCTAATGTATTCTTGATCGCTTTGATAAAAATGGCTCGAAGCAAGCTGGCTGTTCAACTCGTGCTGCCGGGCTTCCAGCGCCTCGATGCGCGCCGGCAGGTTTTCGAGTTCGCGCTGTTCCTTATAACTCAGTTTGGTTTTCGGACCCGCGGACCTTTTCCGCTTCGAGGAGGGTTTTGGTTGGCTCGATCGGGTCGTCCCAAGCGGTTCGGGGTCCCGTTGGCGCAGCCAGTCGGAATATCCGCCCACGAATTCCCGGATTTCGCCTTCCCCCTCGAACACCAGGGTACTGGTTACGATATTATCGAGGAATTCCCGGTCATGACTGATCAGCAACAGACTGCCCTCAAAATTGATCAACAGATCTTCGAGTAATTCCAGGGTTTCGACATCGAGGTCATTGGTCGGCTCGTCCATGACCACAAGATTGGCCGGGGTTCGAAACAGGCGCGCGAGCAACAGACGGTTCTGCTCCCCGCCGGACAGCGAACTGATCGGTGAGCGGGATCTTGCCGGCGAAAATAAAAAATCGCCGAGATAAGACAGCACATGCTTGCGGCTCCCCCGGATCTCGACAAAGTCGCTGCCTCCTCCGACCCAGTCCACCAGAGTCTGCTCAGGATTCAATTCCTCGCGCATCTGGTCGAAATACGCGATTTTCAGACCGGTCCCGAGCCTGACGCTGCCTGAGCCGGGCTCGATCTGCCGCAACAATAACTTTAACAGCGTGGACTTGCCTGCGCCATTCGGCCCGATAAGCCCGACCCGGTCGCCGCGCAGCAGGGTCAACGAAAAATCGGAGACGATAGTCTTTGATGCATAGCTGAAATTGAGATCCTCCACCTCGATCACGCGCTTTCCGGAAAGCTCATGGCCACCTGCGGCAATCCTCGCGTTACCGATCCGGTCGCGCCGCGCGGCCCGCTGGATGCGGAGTTTCTCGAGCACACGGACACGGCCTTCGTTGCGCGTGCGACGGGCCTTGATCCCTTGACGAATCCAGGCTTCCTCTTTGGCCAGCTTTTTATCGAATTGCGCGTTGCGTCTCTCTTCTTCCCGCAGCGCGGCGGCCTTGCAGCGAAGGAAATCCGAGTAGGTTCCGGGCCAGGAACTCAAGCGGCCGCGGTCGAGATCCACGATCCGGGTCGCGAGACGCTTCAGAAAACTCCGGTCGTGCGTGACCATGAGCACCGCTCCCGGAAATTCCAGCAAGCGCTCTTCGAGCCACTGGATGGTTTCCAGATCGAGATGATTGGACGGTTCGTCCAAAAGCAACAGTTGCGGCTCACGAACCAAGGCCTGCGCCAGGGCGACCCTTCGAATCCAGCCGCCGGAAAGTTCGGATACCGATTGGTCCGCGGGAAGCTTCAGTTGACGTAAGATGCGTTCGACGCGCTGACGAAGGGTCCAGCCGCCGCTCGCCTCGAGCCGGTCCTGCAGGCATCCCAATTCCTTGAGATCGGATTCCCCCTGAAACGATCGCAGGGATAAGGCATGATAATCCGCGATCCAGCCGCCGATTTCTCCGAGGCCCTGTGCCACGGCCTCATAAATACTCAGATCCCGCTCGTAACGGGGGGCCTGCTCCAACAACGAAATGCCGGCATCGGGGTCCCGCCAGACCTCCCCTTCATCGGCGCCGATCACACCCGCAATCAGCCTGATCAGCGAAGACTTTCCCACTCCGTTCCGTCCGATCAGAGCAACCCGCTCGCCGGGTTGAATTTGAAAGTCGATCTTGTCGAGCAGCGCATGGCTCCCGAACGCAAGAGACACTCCGGACAATCGAATCAATGGCATTCCACATTCCCGCTCAAAGTCAGTCGCCGATCAGCAGTTGGACTCAAGACCTTTGCCGGACCGCCTCGTACAGCAGGATTCCGGCGGCCACCGACAGGTTCAGGCTTTCGACCTTCCCGGCCATCGGCAGGCTGACGACCCGATCGCATTGTTCCCGAGTCAGGCGTCTGAGTCCATGACCTTCGGCGCCGATCACCAATGCGAGCGGTCCGTTCAGATCGGTCGTGAAGGCATTTTGCCCGCCCTCCCCGACCGCGCCGACGATCCATAACCCGGCGCGCTTCAACTGTTGCAGGGTACGGCTCAGATTGATGACCCGATAGATCGGCACGAACTCCGCCGCACCGCTCGCAACTTTGCAGACCGCCGGGGTGATTCCGGCCGCGTTGTCCTTCGGCACCACGATTCCGTGGACCCCGGCGGCCTCCGCGGTGCGCAGACAGGCTCCGAGATTGTACGGATCCTGCACCTGATCGAGAACCAGGTAGAACGGGATCGCCTTGGATGTCTCGATCGATTCCAAAAGATCCTTTTCTCCCTTTTCCGAGGGCAGCCGGATTTCGATCACCACGCCCTGATGATTCCTTTCTTTCAGCATGGCATCGAGACTCTTCCGATTCACGGTGTTCAGCGGAATCCCGGCCGCGAGAATCCGCTGCCCGATCTCACGGATGCGCAGATCGCGGCGCTGCTGGTCCAGCCAAGCCCTGAGGATTCTTTCCGGGGTGTATTCGAGCGCGGCCCGAACCGCGTGAATCCCGCCGAGCCGGGTCGCCCCGCTCATCGACGCGAGCGGCCTCGCGATTTTGTGCGCGCCGCGATCAGATCGAAATCGATCTTTCTCTCGTCCAGATCGACGCGCACCACGACCACTTGCACGCCGTCTCCCAAGCGGTAACTGACGCCGCTGCGCTCGCCTTCCAGACGATGCCGCACGGGATCGAAATGAAAATAATCGCGGCGCAGGGAGCTAATATGGACCAGGCCTTCGACATACACATCGGACAATTCGACGAAAAAACCGAAGGAAGTCACGCCGGATATCACCCCGGAAAACTGCTCGCCGATTTTGTCCAGCATGTACTCGCATTTCAGCCAAGTGACCACGTCCCGGGTCGCCTCGTCGGCGCGGCGTTCGGTCGTCGAACAATGTTCGCCCAGCATGGCCAGATCGGAATGACTGTAGACGAAACTGTTCGCTTTCTTGCCTAGCAGGCAATGACGGATCGCGCGGTGAATGATCAGATCGGGATAACGCCGGATCGGCGACGTGAAATGCGTGTAGGTCTCGAGCGCGAGTCCGAAATGACCCTTGTTCTCGGTGCTGTAAACCGCCTGCGCCAGAGAACGCAGCAGCACGGTTTGGATCAGATGCCGGTCCGGCCGCTCGGACACCCGGCGGATCAAATCCATATAATCGTGCGGTTGAGGGTCCTCTCCGCCGTCGAGCGCCAACCCGAGTTCGCCGAGAAAAATCCTGAGATCGGCCAGTTTTTCGTCGTTCGGACCCTCGTGCACCCTGAGCAGCCGCGGCATTTTCTTCTTTTCCAGAAAAGTCGCCGCCGCGCAGTTTGCGGCCAGCATGCATTCTTCGATCAGGCGATGCGCGTCGTTCCGGACCAGTGGAATGATTTTTTCGATCTTGCGCGCGCTGCCAAAAATGATCACCGACTCCTGGGTATCGAAATCCATCGCGCCGCGGGCCTCTCTTCTGGCGCGCAAGGCCCGATACAGTGCGTAAAGCTCTTTCAGGTGCGGGACCAAGGGCTTGAAGCGCTTGAGCCGGTCACTTTTCTCATCCGACAAAATCTGGGCGACCTGAGTGTAGGTCAGGCGTGCATGGGAACGCATGACTGCATCGAAGAAACGCGAGCGGTAGATCGTGCCGTCTTGTGAAATCAGCAATTCGCAGACCATGCAGAAGCGGTCCTGTTCCGGTACCAGGGAGCATAGCCCGTTCGATAACGCCTCCGGCAGCATCGGAATGACTTGCTCCGGGAAATAGACCGAGGTGCCGCGATTCGCGGCTTCCCGATCGAGGCCGCTCGCGGGTGCGACATAGTGCGAGACATCGGCGATCGCGACCAGAAGACGCCAGCCTTTCGAGGTACGCTTGCAATAGACCGCATCGTCGAAGTCCTTGGCATCTTCGCCATCGATCGTGACCAGCGGAATGGTTCTGAGATCCGTGCGTTGCGAATCGACCCCGAGGTCGACCGAAGCGTTCAGATTTTCGGCTTCTTCGACCACTTCCCTCGGCCACTCGAAAGGCAGTTCATAACTGCGCAAGGCCATCTGGATCTCCATTCCCGGAGCCATGTGATCGCCGAGCACTTCGATCACCCTGCCGATCGGCCTGTTCCGCTTGCTCGGCTGCTCCAGAATCGCCGCGACCACGATCTGTCCGTGCGCGGCGCCGCCGAGACAGGAGTCCGAGATCAGAATGTCCTGGGCAATTTTCTTGTTGTCCGGAACGACGAAATTGACGCCGCCCTCCCGATACAATCGGCCCACCACCTGCTCGGTGTTGCGTTCGAGTATTTCGACCAGGGCACCTTCCTTGCGGCCGCGATGATCGACTCCCTTGACGCGCAGGACCGCCCGATCGCCGTGCAGCAAGGCGCGCATTTCGCGCGGGGATAAAAACAAGTCCTCGCCCCCTTCGTCGGGCCGCAGAAACCCGAAACCATCCGGGTGTCCGATGATCCGGCCCGAGACCAGGTCGGTCCGGTTGATCAGGCAGTAGCATTGGTTCCGGTTTTGCAGCAATTGCCCGTCGCGCTCCATCGCGCGCAGGCGCCTGCGCAGTGCGTCCAGGTCGGCTTCGTCTTTGAGGCCGAGCTGGTCCGCGATTTCCTCGCGGGTCAGCGGCAGGCCCTTATTTTTCAAGAATCTGAGAATCAGTTCCCGGCTCGGAATCGGGTTCGCGTATTTGCTCGCTTCGCGTTCCGCTTCGGGATCCTGATAATTGAATTTACGAAAATGTTGCTTCTTTGCAGAACCCATGACTATTCAGATTTATCCTTTTGGAAGCTGTAAAACTGCGTTGAAATCCGGTCTTGCTGGATTCAGGACATTGACAACAGAGCATCGGATCGGTAAAGTTGCGCTCCTTCGTTCGGAACGGTGCGTTCGGCGGGCCATTGTGTCAGAAAATGCCGAGGTGGCGGAATTGGTAGACGCGCATGGTTCAGGTCCATGTGGGGGAAACCCTGTGGAGGTTCAAGTCCTCTCTTCGGCACCATCCGATCGATCCCGGCGGCCGGTCATTGCCGGCACAATGAACCCGGTTGGGTACCGATTCAGGATTGGAATCCAAGCGGGTCCTCAGTTCCCGTGCGCCGCTTCATCGCCGCCGGCTGTTGCGCGGCCGACTAAAGCGGATAAACCCGCGAAACGGCACCGCATCAGCGCTTGCAACCCTCGAAGGGGTTGGTCAGGATCAGCGTTTCACTCCGGTCCGGACCCGTTGAAATGATCTCCACGGGAATCCCTGCCAACTCTTCGATCCTGGACAGAAAGGCCTTCGCGTTTTGAGGCAGTTCCGGATACGAGGTGATCCCGCTCGTCATTTCGCTCCAACCCGGCATTTCCTCGATCACGGGACGGCAGGCCGAATACTTTTCGGCACCGATCGGCAGTTCGTGAAGATTTCGGCCCTGACTCGTATAGCCGGTACAAATCCCGACTTTTTCCATTCCGTCCAGCACATCGAGCTTGGTAATACACAATCCGGACAGACTGTTCAGTTTCACCGACCTCTTCAGGGCCACCGTATCAAGCCATCCGCAGCGGCGCGGGCGTCCGGTCGTAGCGCCGAATTCCACGCCCTTGCTCGCGAGGTGTTTGCCGCGTTCGTCGAACAGCTCGGAAGGAAAGGGACCGTTTCCGACCCGGGTCGAATACGCCTTGGTGATGCCGAGAACATAATCGAGATCCAAAGGACCGATCCCGGCACCGATCGCGGCTCCCGCGGAAACGGTATTCGATGAGGTCACATAGGGGTAGGTTCCGTGGTCGATATCGAGCATGGCGCCCTGGGCTCCTTCGAACAGGATATTTTTTCCGGCCTCCCGCAATGCGTAGAGTCTCCCCGCGACATCGGAGAGCATCGGCCGGATTCGCAGCCCGAGTTCCCAGGTTTCCTCGAAGACCTCTTGATAATCCGATTCGCTTTCATCGAAATAGTGCTTCAGCACGAAATTATGGAAGTCGAGCAAAGCGCGGAGTTTTTCGGCGAACAGATCGCGATCCAGCAAATCTCCGGCGCGGATGCCTCGTCTCGCGACCTTGTCCTCATAGGCCGGCCCGATCCCTCGCCCCGTGGTGCCGATCGCCTTGGCGCCCTGACTGCGCTCGCGCGCCTTGTCCAGTGCGACATGCACGGGCAGGATCAGGGGGCAGGCTTCGCTGATCAGGAGGCGTTCGCATACGGGGACTCCGATTGATTCGAGCAGGTCGATTTCCCGGAATAGATCCGGAAGAGACAGGACCACGCCGTTGCCGATCAAACAATCCACATTCTGCCTAAGGACGCCGGACGGAACCAGGTGCAGGATGGTCTTTTTACCATTGATGACCAAGGTATGTCCCGCGTTATGACCGCCCTGAAACCGTACCACGGCGTCCGCTTGTTCGGTCAACAGGTCGACCAGCTTGCCTTTGCCTTCGTCACCCCATTGCGTGCCGATCACGACCACGTTCTTGCCCATCAATCTTGCCACCCCCGATGTCGCGGTTTGCGGGTCGGAATTGACGCAGCCGGCCGCAGATGATCCAGCAAAAGCGGAAAATTCGCTGCGCTCCGATTCACACCCGCGCGCTTTAAATCATTGTAATTATTCGATGCATGCATTCTATGTAATCCGGTTAATTCAGAGCCGCCCGCGTGCGAATCAATTCGCACCTACAACGCCACGACCACCCACCCATCGCTTCGCCTCTCGAGGCGATAGCCGCAATTCATCTGTTCGGCACCGCCCGCCTGGCCGGGTAGTTCCTGGATTACCGCCCGGCCGGAAACTCTGAGATCACGGATTTTCTCATCCAGAACCGGATCATTCTCCGCGGGTGCGAAGACCCTGGCGGGCCGATGGTCCGGGATATTCCGGGTCAAACTTGCGAGGACCTTGACATCGGCGCTGAATCCGGTCGCGGGCCTGGCCCGTCCGAAGACTTTACCGATTTCGTCGTAGCGACCCCCGCGGGCAATTTCGCGGCCATAACCCGGAACGAAAGCCGCGAAAACGACACCAGTCTGGTAATGATAACCCCGGAGTTCAGCCAAATCGAAATGGATCGGTAACAAGGGAAATCGCGCATGTAGACGTTGACTGAGTTCATCCAGATAATCCAATGCCGCCAAGACCTCCGGTCCGGCACCGGACAACACCTTTCTGGCCCGTTCCAGAACCGCATCGGTCCCGTTCAGTCTCGGCAGTTCCGCCAGCATCGAGCGAAGCGGTTCGTCCAATCGGTACGCCGCCAGCAAATCGTTCAACTCCGCGACCGCCTTGCGTTGCAGGATGTCGAAAATCGTGGCTTCCTGGATTCCGTCGAGACTGGCCGCCTTCGCCAGTTCCCGGAAAATTGCAACGTGGCCCAAGTCCAGGTGCACATTTTGAATTCCTGTCACGGCCAGGGTTTCGAGCATCAATTGCACGACTTCCAGGTCGCTGTCGATTCCTGCATGACCGTACAATTCGGCGCCGACCTGCAGCGGGCTGCGCGATTTTTCGAGCGGATCATTCAACGCGTGCAGCACGGTACCCAGATAGCACAGACGGGTAGGCTCTTCGCGATGCAGATTATGCGCGTCGATGCGCGCCACCTGAGGCGTCATGTCGGCGCGCACACCGAGCGTCCGGCCGCTCGTCTGATCGGTTAATTTGAAGGTCTGCAAGTCCAGATCGTGACCCGTACCGATCAACAGGGAATCCAAAAATTCGATAAAGGGCGGGATCACGAGTTCATAGCCCCACAAGGCAAATAAGTCCAGCAGCTCGCGGCGAAGAACCTCCAGACGCTGGGCTTCGTCCGGAAGGACTTCCTGGATGCCTTCCGGCAATAACCAGCGATTGGCTTGAACTCCGTTTGTCATGGAAGATTTCGGAATGAATCGATACTGTGTGGTGGGAACGGACCGACGCCTGCTTGCGGATTTCGAAGGGAATGATGAAACACCAGAAAACAATAAAAATCCACAACAGCTTGAATCAAACCGTTGTGGATTCAGAGTGATGAATAGTACTGAATAGTCCCTCGAATATTATTGTTCTTTCCCGAAATACTTGAAGAAGTCCGAACTCGGTTCGAGAACCAGCATATCACCGCCCTTGCTGAATACATTCTTGTAGGCATTCAGGCTCCGGTAGAACCTGAAGAACTCCGCATCTTTTCCATAGGCCCGGGCATAAATATCGGTTGCAATCGCATCGCCCTCACCGCGATTGGTTTCAGCCTCCCTAAACGCCTCGGCGAGAATGATTTCGCGCTGCTTATCCGCGTTAGCCCGGATCCGTTCAGCTGCCTCCGCCCCTTCTGATCTGAATTCTTTTGCGATCCGGTCACGTTCTGCGACCATACGCAGATACACCGAACTACTGACATCCGATGGCAGATCGATCCGCTTGATCCGGATATCAACGATTCGAATACCCCACTTCTCGGCTGCGCCGCTGGTATCTTTCACCAGAATGTCCCGGAGATCGGAGCGGTCCGCGGACACAACCTGATTGATCGTCCGTTTACTGAACTCGCTGCGCATCGCGTCCTTCATGATCTGATCGACTCGCAAATTGGCCGTGTTCGGATCGCCCCCCATCGTCGTATAAAACAACGAAACGTTATCGATCCGCCATTTAACGAAAGAATCCACGATCACATTTTTCTTTTCCGAGGTCAGGAATCGCTCGGGCTTCGCATCCAGATTCAGGATTCGCGAATCAAAAAATTTAACGTTGTTCCAGATCGGAATCTTGAAATGCAAGCCCGGTTCGTAATCTGATTTTACGATCTTACCGAACTCAAACAATATCGCCTTTTCGGTCTGGTGCACCATGAACACCGTGGACAGGAAACCAACAGTCAGCACCGCGAGAATGATCGGAAGTCTGTATTGTGTCATGGCTGGCTCCTCCCCTCGCGACCACGGTTTGAACCCCTGGAGTTTTTCGAATCGGAATCGCTGGATTCGGAAGCCACATATTTGGGGGAATGCGCGGGCTCATCCGCCGCGACGTGCGCGGTTCTGGAGGTAAGACGATCGAGAGGCAGATACATCAGGTTATTACCCTTTTCCACATCCAATAGAACCGTTTGTGTGTTCGCGAGAACTTTCTCGATCGATTCAATGTACAAACGCTTGCGGGTCACCTCGGGAGCACGGTTATATTCGACCAGGAGTGCCTCGAAGCGGGCGGCTTCACCCTTGGCTTCCTCAACCACCTTGGCCTGATACCCCTCGGCGGCCTGAATCCGGCGTGCGGCCGCACCGCGTGCTTTCGGTATAATGTCATTCATGTAGGCCTCCGCTTCGCGGATATACCGCTGCTTATCTTCGCGGGCCTTGATCGCGTCCTCGAAAGCGTGCTGCACTTCCTCCGGCGGCTGGGCATCCTGAAGATTCACGGCAGTCACTTGTACCCCGGCGCCGTATTCGTCCATAATGATTTGGATTTCTTTCCGGACCTGCGCCACGATCTCGCTGCGTCCTTCGAGCAGCACGAAATCGATTTTGCTTTGTCCAACCACACCGCGCTCGGCGCTTTCGGTCACTTGTTGCAGAGTTTCCGAGGGTCCCAGCACATTAAACAGAAAGTCCTTGGCATCCTTGACCTGGTATTGAACATTCAAACGGACATCGACGATATTTTCATCTTCGGTCAGGATCAATGCTTCGCGCGGAACCGAACCGAGTGCCTGCTGCCGTCCGCCGGAACGGTACCCGACTTCAATGGAACGCTGTTGCTCGACGTCGACCTTGGTCAAAGATTCGATCGGTGAGGGGTAATGCCAGTGCAATCCAGGCATGGTGGTTTCCAGATACCCACCGAAACGGGTGATGACTCCGCGCCAACCCGCATCTATTTTGTAAATGCCTGTAAGACACCAAAGAACTAAAAGTACCAATACGACCACGGACACCGCCATCATGGGATTTCCGGATTGACCGCTCTTCTTGCCGCGAAAAAGCCCGCCCATTTTTTCCTGCATCGAGCGGATCACCTCGTCGAGATCAGGTGGGCTTCTTTTATCTTGGTCGCGACCGCTCCAAGGGTCTTTGCTACCTCCTCCCGGTTCGTTCCAGGCCATAAATACTTGCTCCAGTTCGGGTTAAAATCAAAGTGATCCGATGCGTGACGGATACTAAATTTAGAATTATCCTAAAAAATGCGGAAATGTACAAAAATCGGGACTGTTTTTTTACAACATTCCGGCGCCGCTATGAAACGGCCAGCCAGCCTGAAATCCGATCAGCCTTGTTCATTGCCATCGAACTCAGTCATGGCGACACCGCCCGAATCCGATCGGCAAGCGGCAGCGCTCACTAGGCTATCACGGAAATCCGAATTTACAACAGCCGGGCCGTCCGTGCTGAAAACGCGAAATACGCCAAACTGCTCCCCGTCCTCAGCCGATTTTAAATCGATCAAGTCTCGAGTCCCTTCAATATTCCGAGATCCTTTTTCTTGATTTCGACGTCCATCTCCCAACCTCCGGATTCATTGGCCTGTTCGCTTAATATTCTCGCATGATTGAACAGGCTGGCGCGAATCGCGGCATGGCGCGGCGATAAGCTTAAATGTCGACATACCCGGTCGGTCCGCAGCATATCTGCCATTGCGTTGCCCAATGCCGCCAGACCCGCACCGTTCCGCGCGGAAACCCGCACTTTTGCCGGGATCCCTTCGATATTCCGCTCGATTTCCGGGTCCGTGTGCTCGAGCAAATCGATTTTATTGAATACCAGTAACTGAGGGATCGCCCCGGCACCGATTTCGTCCAACACACGGTTGACCTGGTCGATGGTTTCCTCCTTGTCTTCGAGGCTCGCATCGATCACATGAAGCAACAGGCGGGCATTCCCGACTTCCTGCAGGGTCGAACGAAAAGCCGCGACCAACTCGTGGGGCAGGTGGCGGATGAACCCAACCGTATCGGCCAGAATCACACTGGATTCATCGGGAAGCGTAATTCGTCGCAGCGTCGGGTCCAGGGTCGCGAACAACTGGTCCGCGGCGTAGGCATTCGCGCCGCTCAATGCGTTAAACAGCGTAGACTTCCCGGCGTTGGTATAACCGACCAAAGCTACCGTCGGGATTTCCGCCTTTTTTCGCGATGTACGGCCCCGATCCCGCTGCCGGTCGACTTTTTCCAGTCGTCTCTTGATCTGGCGAATCCGGATACCGATCAGACGCCGGTCCGTTTCCAACTGGGTTTCCCCGGGACCTCTCAAGCCGATCCCGCCCTTTTGGCGTTCCAAATGGGTCCATCCCCGGACCAGTCGCGTCGCAAGGTGCTGCAACTGGGCCAGTTCGACCTGAAGTTTACCCTCGAAAGATTGCGCCCTCTGGGCGAAGATGTCCAGAATCAACCCGTTGCGGTCGACAACGCGCACTCCCAACGCGCGTTCCAGGTTCCGCTCCTGTCCCGGACTCAGGGAATGATTCACCAAAATCAGATCGATATTCTGCAAGTGAATCAGATTCTGAATCTCTTCGAGCTTGCCTTTCCCGACGAAAAACTTTGGATCCGGAGTCTTTCGATTTCCGCTAACCGTGGCAACCGTCAAGACGCCGGCCGAACGCGCCAATTCATGAAGTTCGTCAAGATCTTCGCCATCCCGGTATACCGGCATGTGAACGAGTATCGCCCGTTCTCCGCTGCCGGGACGCTCAAACAATACGCACCCCGCCGCTCGGATGGGGAACCAGAATAAGACAGCCGCTTTTCAATTGCTCGATTACGGGAATGGCCTATTCGTCGGTGTCTTCACCGTCCTCGTCAGCGCGTTGGATCCTGACCTGCCGCGCAGGTACGATCGTTGAAATCGCATGTTTGTATACCATTTGGCTGATCGAATTTTTCAACATCACAACGTACTGGTCGAAGGAGTCGATTTTACCCTGAAGCTTGATCCCGTTGATCAAATAGATTGATACCGGAATGTGCTCTTTGCGTAATGCATTTAAAAATGGATCTTGTAAATTTTGCCCCTTGGACATCCGTCATTCTCCTTTTTGTTATACCAGCCGGATTTTCCCATTGAATCAATGGGCGGTCGTGCGGGTCTAACCGCTCTGTCAGATTGTACCATACAAAACAACGATTCTACGACACCCCGATCGGTTAAATTCAAGCCACTGATTTTACAGCGCATTCCGATTCAGCCACTGTCTTCTGGCCGGTCCTTCGCCGTGCAATTCGTATCCGTGTGAATCCAAACTTCCGAGCAAACCGATTGTATGGCAGCGTTGGGTCGCAACCAAAATGGTATTATGTCTGATCCCATCAACGCATCAAAGGTTCCACATCCGAGGAAATAACTGCCGCGAGGCCCCTGCCCTCCATATCATACAAGAACGATGCCGATTCTTTCCGGAGCCAGGTCAGTTGCCGTTTTGCGAGTTGCCGGGTCGCCGCGATACCGCTTTCAATCATCGATTCGCGGTCGATTTCACCTTTCACGTAGGACCAGACCTGCCGGTAGCCGACTGCCCGGACCGACGGACAGGACAGATTCAGATCCCCGCGGCGAACCATTTTCTCGACTTCTTCAACCAAACCGGAATCGATCATTCCCCGAAAGCGAAGCGCAATCCGTCGATGCAACTTTTGTCGCTCGGCGGGCACGACTTTCAATTTGATCGGGGAAAAAGGCTGGTTTCCGGTGAACTTCGCTTCCCAAAGATCGGTGAGCGACCGTCCGGTGATCCGAAAAACCTCCAAAGCCCTCTGGATCCGCTGAGGATCGTTGCGATGAATCCGGGCCGCGGACATCGGGTCGACCTCCGCAAGCCGTTCATGCATTTTTCGCCATCCTTGAGATTCGGCCTCGCGCTCGATCTCGGCACGGATATCATGATCGGCTTCGGGCAAAGGTGCGAGCCCCTGCAGCAAGGACCTGAAGTAGAGCATGGTTCCGCCCACCAACAACGGTGTGTTGCCGCGTTTGCGGATCGATTCGATCATTTCGAGCGCCCGGCGCCGGAACTGACCGGTCGAAAAGACCTCGGCCTGATCCAGAATGTCGATCAAATGGTGCGGAACTCCGCGGCGTTCTGCGAGCGTCGGCTTGGCCGTTCCGATATCCATTCCGCGATACACCAGCACGGAATCAACCGAAACGATTTCACAATTCAGGCGCAGAGCCAGATCGACCGCGAGTTTGGATTTGCCGCAGGCGGTCGGGCCCATCAGACAGATCACCGGATAGCGTTCCCGCACGAGCTTTAGCGGCCCCGCAAGAAAAACCGGTCCAATTCCTTGGCCGTCAATTCGACCCAGGTCGGCCGGCCGTGATTACACTGTCCGCTGTAGTCGGTGGTCTCCATCTCACGCAATAAGTGGTTCATCTCCTCGCGGGTCAGACGCCGGTTCGCGCGTACCGCCGCATGACAGGCCAAGCTCGCGAGCATATCGTCGAAGCGATCCTGGAGCAGGGTACTCGATCCTTTCGAGTGAAGCTCGGACAGCACGTCGCGCACCAAGGTGGACACATCGGCGCACGCTAGCTGTGCGGGCACCTTGCGAACCACCAGCGTTTCGAGATCCAGCCGGTCGATTTCAAATCCCAGTTTCCCGAAGTCGTCACGCATTTCCTCGGCGAACTCGGCCTCTCCCTGGCTGACGCGGAGTCTCACCGGCAACAATAGGGGCTGTTCCGGGATCTTGCCGGAATGGTACTGACGCTTCAGCTTCTCATAGGTGATTCGTTCGTGCGCCGCATGTGCATCGACCAGGATCAGCCCCTTGTTGGATTCCGACAGGATATAGATATTATGCAAATGGGCAATGGCAAAACCAAGGGGCGGGGTCTCGCCGTTCATTCCGGCCTGGCCGTCGGCGAACCTCTCGGGCTGCGGCAATGCCTCGCGGCCCGCGAGCGTGGCATAGGCTTCGATTTCCTCCCGGACCTGATAAGGCAAGGCGGATTGTTTGGGTGGATTGAAAAAGCCGGGACTCCCGGAATCACCGAATCCGCCAAAAACCTTGGGCGTCAAGGATTCGGGTCCTTCGACCGCGGATCGATGATTCGCACCTGCACGCGATTCCGCCAAGGCCCGGTGCAAGGCCCGGAACACAAAGTCATGGACCAGCCGGCTGTCCCGGAACCGGACCTCGAGCTTTGCGGGATGCGCGTTCACATCGACCATTTTCGGGTCCAGTTCCAAGTACAGAACGAAGACCGGATGACGTCCGTGAAACAAAACATCGTGGTACGCTTGCCGCAGCGCATGACTGACCACTTTGTCCCGCACCAGGCGGCCATTGACATAAAAATATTGCATGTCGCCCTGGCTTCTCGAATACGTCGGAAGACCCACCCAGCCCGACATTCGCAGGCCGGAAGACTCGAATTCCACGGACAGCGCATTTTCCAGAAAGGCTGTTCCACACACCCCCGCCACTCGGAACTCTCGACCCGCGATGCTATCGGCGGGTTTAAGATGAAGTACTTCCTTCTGATTGTGGTGCAACACGAAATCGACATCGAAACGGCTCAATCCGAGCTTTTTGACCACGCCTTCCAGGTGGCTGAATTCGGTTTGCTCCGCGCGTAGAAACTTGCGGCGCGCGGGAATGTTATAGAAAAGATCCCGAACTTCCACGGAAGTACCTGCGGGCAGGGCATCCGGGATCAGTTCGAAGCACTCTTCCGTTCCGTCGGCAGCCACCCGCCAAGCATGATCGGCGCCTCGCGCGCGAGAGGCCACGACCAGCCTCGCCACGGAACTGATGCTGGGCAGCGCTTCTCCGCGAAAACCCATGCTGGTGACCTGTTCGAGATCGGTGAGCGATGCGATTTTACTCGTCGCGTGCCTCGACAAGGCCAAAGGCAGGTCGTCCTTTTCGATCCCCTCCCCGTCATCGACGACCCGGATCAGGCGAATTCCGCCGCGCTCGACATCGATCGCAATCCGCGCCGCGCCCGCGTCCAGACTGTTTTCGATCAATTCCTTGACGATCGAAGCCGGCCGTTCGATCACTTCACCCGCGGCGATCTGGTTGATGAGTTGCGGGGCTAGTTTCTGAATGGGCATCGGCTCAGTCTGCAACGGAGAGGATTCAATGAAAAAAATTTTCGAGCCAAGCGATTATAGCAATATCGGACCGGCTTCAGGGATGGCTAGTGCGATCAAGCAAATACCCGCTTTACGTGCCGATGAAAATCGTGCAAATCAAGCTTCGCACTTCATCAGACGCTCAATTTTTCCAATACGACGGGGTCAACAGAATCAGCGCGGTGAATACCTCGATACGTCCCAGGAACATGGCCAGCGTGCACATCCAGGTTTGGAAATCGGTCAGACCGCTGTAATTGCTCGCAGGTCCAACCTGGTTCAGACCGGGACCGGCGTTATTGATGCAAGCGATGATCGCGGAAAATGACGACACGATATCCAGTCCGCTGATGATCAATAGCAGGGTCAGGATCACTATGCTCATGAAATACACGAAGATAAAACCCAATACCGAGAAAATGATGTCGGGTGGTATCACCAGGTTGCGAAGTTTCATCGGGATTACCGCCGCGGGATGCGTGAGCAGGGACATCTGTAATTGGCTCTGTTTCACGAGGATCAAGGTTCTCATCATCTTGATTCCGCCGCCGGTGGAACCGGTGCACACAGAGATGCAGCTAAGAAACAACATCCACAGTGGCGCGAACATCGGCCACTGGTTGAAGTCCACGCTCGCAAAACCGCAATCGGTGGCGATGGAAACCAAATTAAAACTGGCATGGCGCAGCGCCGTCCAGTAACTCGCATAGGTTCCGTTCAGCCAGAGGTAGAATCCGATGGCAATGCAACTTCCCAATACCAGAACCAGAAAAGGGGCGGCTTCAATGTCGTAGCGATAGGGCTTTACGCTGCGCGCCCGGATGGCAAGGAAATGGGTGGAAAAGTTCATTCCTGCGACGACCATGAAAACGATCAGCACCGCTTCGATGGCCGGCGAGTTGAAATAACCGACACTCGCATCGTGCGTGGAAAATCCTCCCAAGCCCATGGTCGCAAAGGCATGGCATATCGCATCGAGCCAGCTCATACCGGCCGATTTCAGGCAAAGAATGCAGGCCAGGGTGATATTGGTGTATACCAACCAGAGGTTCTTGGCCGTCGCGGTGATGCGCGGGGCCAATTGACTGTCCTTCATCGGTCCCGGAGTTTCCGCGATGAACAATTGCCGCCCCCCGATCCCGAGAACGGGAAGAATCGCTACGGCCAATACGATGATGCCCATGCCTCCGAGCCAATTCAGCTCATGCCGCCAAAGATTGATGGAGGCAGGCAGTTGATCCAGACCCGCCAATGTGGTGGCTCCCGTGGTGGAAAGGCCTGACATGGTTTCGAAATAAGCGTCGGTAAAGGAAATGTTCAGATGGGTAATCAGCGGAAACGTCGCGAACGCCGCCATGCCGGTCCAGGCCAGTACCACCATCAGGAATCCGTCCCTGGCCTTGAACTCCCGCTGAAACCGGCGCGTACAGACCCAAAGCAGGGTTCCTGCACCAAGCGTGAATCCCATATCTTCCAGGAAAAGTCCGGCCGTTCCATCCCGATAAATCAAGGCGGACGCGATCGGCATGAGGTACGTAATGCTGAATACCATCAGTATCAATCCGAATATTCGGACCAGCGACAGGAACTTGGTATCCATGGAAAACCGCCCAAAAGGTCGAAAGCGCGAATTTTACAGGAAAGGTGGAATCCATCCAGCGAGATTTACAATGGACGCCTTCGCGTTTGGATCCGAGAAGCGAATGGTTTCCAGCAGAAAATCATCCGCGCGGATCGGGAATTAGCGTTTTCCCCTGTTTTGCCACTCAGCGAAGTTGTTTTCGCATTTCGAGTATGTTGCCGGACTTGGCTTGATGATACTGAACGGTATCCATCAAGGTTTTGATGAAAAACAAGCCGAGCCCTCCGCCCGTGGGGTTGTCGAGATCTGGCTGGGGTATCGATTTGAGATCGAATCCTTTACCCTTGTCCTGGACCCGTATGCACAATTCATTGTCACGTACATGGATCGAGATTTTGATGTCGCCTTCCCGGGAATGCTGCGATCCGTGCGCGATCGCATTGGCCAATGCTTCGGTCAGAACCAGATTGAGGTTGTATCCAAGGATTTCCCGATCGCCGCTATAGGGATCGATTTCGCGGGCGACTTCTTCGACAATGGAGCCAACAAGACTTAAATAGCGGGTTTGCGTCGGGATGACGACCTCCACTTTGACTTCTGATTGGTAATATGATCCGATCATGATCAACTCCTCTCAGTCTTGTCCGAGGGCCTCCTCAAGCGTCGGATAGATTTTGAACACACGGTGGAGGCGAGTCAGTTCGAACATCGATTTTACCTGACTTTGCAGGCCGGTGAGAATCAATCCTCCCTTGAGGCTCGCCGCATTCTTGAAACCGGATAGCAGAACCCCGAGTCCCGAACTGTCGACAAACCGGACTTCACTCATTTCGATGATGATATTGATCTTGCCGTTTTCGAGAAGTTTCAGCACGCGCTCCTTGAATTCAGGCGAATTATGCGCGTCGAGACGCTTCTCCTTGATTCTAAGAACGGTGGCATTCTTGATTTCTTCAGTTTCTAGGTTCATTTTCGGGACTTCAATGCGTTCCGGGTTGCGTGGAGGCAGGACCCGGGCGCCTGATGGGCGGATGATGCCGCGGTGCCTACCGGTTGATGCAGGATAAACGGTTGCTCCGGAAAGACCCGTCTGCTCCTTCCAGCCGAACTGACCGTTTTATTAGAACAACCCTATCAAAAAAAAAAGAGATTAGCCAGAGTCGCGTTCCAGGAATCGCTTCGAAATGAAGGAAGTCTGTTCGCGAAACCGGTAAGCAAACCAATTGATTCAGCTTCGGAGATTTTGCCGGCCCACGGCTGTGCCGATCGACTGGCCCATTTTGACGGGAGACTCCGCTTCCAATTGAGGAGACCACGCGATTCTGCCGGATTCGAATAAGACGATGATCGTCGAACCCATATTGAACCGCCCCATCTCCTGGCCCTGCGTCAGACCGAGCGGATGATCCTCGTAGTTCCAGCTTCGTATGCGGTCGGAGCTTGGCGGAGTCACCACGCCATGCCAGACCGTCTCGATACTCGATACGAAAATCGCGCCGACCAGCACCAGTGCCATTTTCCCGAGAGGAGTTGCAAACGTCGCGATCACGCGTTCGTTCTTTGCAAACAGGTTCGGGACGAAGTCCGCAGTGGCGCTATTGACGCTGAACAACCGCCCCGGGATATGGCGCATTTCCTTCAAGGACCCGCTGCACGGCATGTGCAGGCGGTGGTAATCGCGCGGTGATAAATAGACAGTCGCGAAACTTCCACCTTCGAAGTCGGCCGCAAGATCAAGATCGCCGCCGAACAGTTCAACCAGATTGAATGCGCGGTTCTTGGCTTGCAGGATGCGACTTCCATCGAGCTCTCCGATTTGAGAAATCACCCCGTCCGCCGGACTGACCGCGACCTGGTCGTCGCGCAGAATCGGTCTGACCGATTCTTTCAGTTCCCGGGTAAAAAAATGATTGAAGCTTCGGTACGCGGAATAATTCTCCTGCCTGGCTTCGCTCAAGTCGACGCCGTATAGCGAAACCACGCTTTTGATGGCGAGGTTTTTCCACCATGGCATCTCGCAGCGAGTCAGGTGATGCATGAATCTGGAAAGAGCGTGCTGTGGTAATAAATACTGCGGCAAAGAAAAAAACGCGTTTTTTAAGGATTTGATCATGGTTCAGTATGGCGATGCCCATACTCCATCTCGTCGAGTTCTTTTTGACTTCGGTGGTAAGGATTATACAATATGCGATTATATATAAATCATCCAAATATTCCATGCTTCTAAACCATATTTCAAACTATGAGGGGAATTCAATATTATTGAATTCCTGGAATACCTTGTTGACAACCGGTTTAACGGAATTTAGACTCGGCTCTAGTTTCACAGGATGAGGTCTACGGGTGTTGCAGTTCTTCCGCTACCGGCGCAATCGGCGTTTGTTTCAAGGTATGCTGCTGTTGGTCATAACGGCGTGGCTGGCGCTTTCGCTGCTTGCCACCTGCGCTTTTCCGCCGCAGTACTATGCCAAGGCTGGCCTGTCGGACTGCATGTCCGACATGACCCTGGAAGAACAACCGTCCGGCGAACACTCTACTCCGGCATCGGAGACTTGCATCCAGTCCTGCGCGACCGATCAGGCCAAGAGTGGCTTGAGCTTAACCAGCGACACCGCCAAAGGGTATTCATTATTGCCGCTGATCCTTCTTTGGCCTTTCGCCTGCATTCTTCTGCTTTCCTCCCTCTCGGCGGTTTCCTATCCGCGCCGGGGTTTACCCTCACCCTATAAACAGACCTCGCTCATCTATCAGTTCTGTTCCCTGCTGAATTAGTCAGCCCTCGACAAGCAAAAGCCGTTTCCGTGGGGTAATTTTCACCCCATAGGGCGTCATCGCGCCCTTTTTCTACCGGCCCCTCGGCATTGCGCGATTCCGTGGGGCCGGGCGGATTTGGACTCGGCTTCTACTACCGACAGTTGTCGAGTCAGCCCGATGACCTCTTCATCGGGATCGACTCCCGTCTAAAGATGCCGCGAATCAATCGTGCTCCTTGGCCCGCCAGCATAGACGGCTGGCGGAGACGGCGAACTGAAGACGTCAATCGAGAACTGGCTGCAATGGCAGCGGAGGGAATCATGGGAAAGACAAGCAGGAAAAAGCGAGCCCGGCTTTTCATAGGACTGTTCCTATTCTGGGCGGGATCGGCATGGGCGCTTTCTCCTTCCGACCTGACGGACGAAGGTCAAGTACCTTCGTCCACAGGTATTCACACGACGGAAAGAGCCGGAATAGAAGAGGCGCCATGGTCGGGTGAAGTGTTGGAGCTTGGGAAGGTGATTGCCCATGCCCTCGAGCACAATCCCGCCATCCAGACAGCCAGGAGCCGCTTCTCGGCCGCGCAGCAAGTGCCCGACCAGGTCTCTGCCTACGAAGACCCCACGCTGAGCTGGGAAGCCTTTAACGCTCCCGAAAATTTCCGTATCGACCAGACGGATAACAATATCATTCGTCTCTCCCAAAAAATCCCCTTTCCCGGCAAGCTCGGCCTGAAGGGGGAGATCGCTTCCAAGGAGGCGGAGAAGATGGAGGCGGAGTTGAAGGCCGTGGAGATCGACATCGTGGCGCAGGTCAAGAAAGCCTATTTCGATCTCTGGTTGACCTATCAAACCCTGGAGGTCTATCGCCGGAATCGGGAACTGGTGGCGCAGTTCGCGCGCATCGCCGAGCAGAAATACGCGGTGGGCCTGGTTTCTCAGCCGGATGTTCTACGCGCCCAGGTGGAGCTGACGCGCTTGGTCAACCGGGTGACCACCGAGACCCTGGCGCTGGCTAAGGCTCAAGCGCGTGTCAATGCGCTCCTGAGCCGTTCTCCCGAGGCTCCCTTGGGGATACCCCAAAGCCCGCCTCCCCCCGTTGTGCCATACGCCATGGCGGATCTGAAAGCGCTGGCGCTGGCAAACCGCCCGGAATTGCTCGCCCAGATCCGAGCTCTGGAAAAGGAAGGGTTGGCGCGCGATCTGGCCCGTAAGGCCTACTATCCGAACTTCGAGGTCTCCGTGGCCCGTTTCGAGAACTTCCGCCAGCGCAACGGCTTCGGTGTCGGCGTTTCGGTGTCCATTCCGCTCGCGTTCAAGTACAAATATGACGCCGGG
>JAKEEL010000149.1 GCA_022616595.1 Methylococcaceae bacterium | reverse complement strand
CAAGCTGATTCCGGCCCGCAGCTCCCAGGATTTGGTGTTCTGCCGGCGGGCAATCTGAAGAGCCTTTTGAAAATCCGCCTCCGCGTTTTCTTCGTTGGTCCTTTCAACCGCGTTCGGAACGGATCTTCGCCCGAAGGCATTCGGCCGTTGATGGACGGACGTGAGCCTCAACCCGCCTTGGAGCCGGTAAAGTTCCGCCTCCTGCTGACGCTCGTTGTTCTTGTCGGCTTCCGCGAGTGCCTGCGCCAGGAACCGCAGCCCCTCTTCGGGTCGTCCGATATTCTGATGCGCCGCAGCCAGGAGGGCAAGGAAATAAGGGTGCCAGAGCCTTGCTCCCGCCGCCTGATACATCGCCAATCCCTGCTGGATTAAAGAAATTCCCGCTCCCCGATCGTTCTGCTCTGCGCAGGCCCAGCCTTGCGTGATCTTTGCCGCTCCAATAAATAAGGGCAATCCGTATTCCTGACCGATCTCCAGTACCGTCCCGGCTCGTGCCAGTGTAATCGCGGACTCGCGCCTGTACTGGTGCAGCATGGACGCAAACAGATGAGCCCAGGCGGCGCTCAATGGGTGTTCGAGCGCCTCCGCCAGCCGTATCGATTCTTGACTCTGGGCCAAAGCCCGGTCCGGATATCCCATCGCCCACAGGACCAGCGAGTTATAGCAGTAACCCAAGGGACCCGGGTCGTCTCCGTAGAGCGACGCTAGGACAGGATGATCGCGAGGTTCATAAAGCCGCAATGCGTTTTCCAAATGCGTATGGGCCCGACCGAAGTCTCCCATACCTGAAGAGATCATACCGCGGCCCAAGTGGGCCAGCAGCAGCACCGATGGAATTTCGAGCTGCTCGGCGAGGCGCAGATGGTGGTCGGCTATTTCGTCGGCTTTCTGCAAGTCTCCGCGCGCCATATACATCTTGCGAAGCGCGTACAATACAGGGGAAAGCTGCGGAGCCTGCTCGACATCCGTACACAAGCCCCGGGCTGACGATAAGGCCTGTTCGAACTCCAGAGAACCATAGCCCTTGGCCGCGCCGATGGAAGCGGCGAGCGTAATCTGAAAGGTTACTTTTTGCTGTCGTCGCTCCGGCGAGTCGGGCAGAGTTTGCAGGAGAGCGAGGAGCTGATTGAGGTAATTGATCGCGTCGATATAAGCCGAGCGCTGTGCCGCCTGCTGGCCGGCCAGACCCAGATACAGGACCGCCTTCCCGGTATCCTCGCCGCGGCTATAGTGGTACGCGAGTTCGCCGTAATGCTCGCCCAGGTTGTCGCAATGGAGCACTTCAAGCACGCGCGCCGTTTTTTCATGCAGAACCTTGCGCTGTTTCTGGAGCAGGGTGCTGTAGGCCAATTCCTGAGTCAACGCATGTTTGAACTGGTATTGGATTTCCGGGAATGTGGCTTGCTCGTGGAGAAACTCTTTCGCCTGCAGCGATGACAGGGCCCGGCGCAGCGTATCTTCGGGTTGATTGATCACCCGTTTCACGAGGCAGAACCGAAACTGCCGGCCGATCACCGAAAGTTGATGCAGCAACTCTTTTTCTTCGCTTCGAAGCCGGTCGATCCTCGCGGCCAGTACGCCTTGTACCGTCGGCGGAATATGCAGTTCGGAAGGGACGGCTACGAGCCGGTAGTGACCCCGCTCGCCCGCGAGCACGCCTTCCTCGAACAGGGTTTGCACCACTTCTTCGAGAAAGAACGGGGTTCCTTCCGTTTTTTCCAACAGGGCCGGTCTGAGGGGATCAAGGCTCTCGTCGGTGCCGAGCAAACAGGTCAGAAATTCCTCGGACTCGGCTTTATCCAAGGGGCTCAGGCGGATCTGTGTAAACCGTGTCCGGCTCGTCCATTCATGCCGACATTCCGGCCGGTAATTGACCAAAAGCAGTATGTTGGCGCCGGGGAGGCCCTCACCGAGCAGATCGAGAAATCCGCGCGTTCCATGGTCGAGCCAATGCAGGTCTTCGAACACGAGCAGCAGCGGCTGGTTCAGGCTTTCGCGCAGAAACAAGCGCTTCAGTCCGTCAAATTTGCGCTGTCGGCGTATTTGCGGATCCATCTGCCGAAGCGATGAGGCGGCGGAATCTATGCCCAGCAGCCAGAAAACATACGGGATGATGTCCTCCAGATCAGGGTCCAATGAAATGATTTTTTTTGTGATTTTCGTCTTGCGCGCAGGTTCGTCATCGGATCGTTCCAGGTGAAAATAGTCCTTCAGCATCTCGATCAGCGGCAGGTAGGGGAATGCCTTTCCATGAGAAACCGAGAAAGCTTCGAGCACCAGACACCCGCCCTGTGAGGCCAGTTTGAATTCATGGAACAGGCGCGATTTCCCGAGACCGGGTTCACCCACCACTCCTACGATCTGACCCCGGCCGATCTTGGCTTCTGCCAAGGCCCTTCGAATCCGGGATAACTCGCGTCTGCGGCCGACGAAACGAGTCAACCCGCGGCGCGCGACGAATTGCAGGCGGGTGCGCAGCGGGCCGGTGCCTGCGACCTCATAAATGTTCAGAGTTTCTCCGAAGACTCCGATTTCCAGCGTCCCCAAGGCTTTCAGGTCAAAGTAACCTTCCGTCAGCTTCCGGGTTTCCTCGCTGACCACGATCGAGCCCGGAGCCGCTCGCTGCTCCAGGCGGGCGGCCAGATTCGTTGCATAACCGACGGGGATGTAATCGGCGTGCAAATCCTCCTTGCGAATCGATCGCATGACGACTTCGCCGGTGTTGATGCCGACTCGCATTTGCAAAGAGTCGCGGCTGTCAAAGCGGATTCGACGGCTCCGGCGCCGGATTTCTTGCTGCATCTCAAGCGCCGCATACAGGGCGCGTTGCGGATGGTCTTCATGCGCAATCGGTGCGCCGAACAGCGCAAAGATGCCGTCGCCGAGTACTTGAGCTACGTAACCGTCATACCGATGCACCGCGTCCATCATCAGTTGCAGGACCGGGTCGATGATCGCGCGGGCGTCCTCCGGATCCAGTCCTTTGATCAGTGCGGTCGAACCTTTCAGGTCGGCGAAGAGTGCGGTCACGGTCTTCCGTTCGCCGTTTGCCGCTGTACCCGACTCCAGAACGTTCTGTTCGGCCGGGTACCGCCCGTCCAGGCGGGGCGGGGAATCACTCGAAGGAAGGGGCGATTCAAGGTCGGCGAGCCCGCTGTCGATAGAAAACTTCGAGCGAGTCTGCGCGGTCCAGATCAGAACTTTGCCGTCTTCATCCCGGGCGACCCGCTTGGCATAAATCAGTTCTTGTTTGAGGTCCTCAAGCATTTCCTCATCGAGGCTGAACTCTCGCTTGAGCGCGCGGTACGAGATCCGTTCCTGGTTCCTGAGAAGCCGGGCTACCTGGTCTACGACCTCGACAAAAGACATGGAAGCCTCCGATGGATTACATCCCGGAACTTCGATCGATCGGAGTGCTCCCTCCTGGTGCGGTTATCAGGCATTCGAGGATCGTCACGACGTCATGACCATTCGTCCGGAAGGCGCGATCAACCCTGGGCCCACGGGTTTCATCGGCCGAACACGGTTTTGCGGAAAAAGCCAATCGTGAGCGATATCGAGTGCCATCGTGATTGATTTCCAGCCGGAGCCGGCGGCCCTGAAAGCCTGCGAACGGGACCGCTAGGATACCAGTTATCGCAACTTAAAGGAAATAAGGTTCCGACAATTTTTAGATGGCGCAACGAACGGAGAAAACGGGGACGGCCGGAGGACGATCATCCTCGAATTCCGGATCGGAATTCACTCGCATCCTTCGAGTATCGAGGATGGCGTCCTCCCGATCACGAATCGAGCGGGCTTGCCCGCATGATGCACAGGCAACCGCGGCCCGTCCAGCAGTTCCCAGGTATAGGTGAAGGTGCCGCCCGGCGGTACGCGGTCGCCTTTTTTGAAGGCATCGACGCCTATTTCGCTCCAAAGCCAGGCTTCGGATCCGACCGGCTGCATCGGATCCGGTAGAAGCGAAGCGATTGTTCCCGCCTTCGCAGCGGGACGGCCGATGCGATGCGGGCGTAGACCATGGGTCCGATCTTCCATAGGAAAGGCTTCATTGAACGGGGTGGCGAGCTTCATCGATCCCCCGAACGGGAGGTCGACCTCGATCATTTTCGTCACCACCTTGGATCGCTGGTCGTTGTTCCGGAAATGGACCACGACTCGATCCCCGATATTGCACTCGATCGCCGGTCCCGAGTCCGGCCCCGGAACACCTTGATCGGAGAGGTCCGTAACGAAGCGCTGCCCGGAATGCATCCGGGGCTCGTCGGGGACTGTCCAGGCATCGCTCCTGTCTTCGCGGGCCGGCGGCCTGTAACGGCGTAGAATCAATGCGTCCATTGCCCGCCATAGACAGTCTTCCGCTTTACCCCCATCGCGCGGGGGAACCCGCTTGGTTAGCCTCTTTTCGGCAGGCTTGAGGGTTAACTTAATAGCGGCTTCCGTTTCTGGACGGTACAGCGGGCCGCGATCGTTTTTCTGATCACTGCATTTCGAACCGGGACTCATGCTTCGATTTTCGATCTGAATCCAGAATTCCTTGATCGCCATAGTTCTGTTTCCTTAAATGGACAATTTACGCCGTGGTTGTCGACTCGAGCCTTGAGTCGATTGATTCGGGAATATTCAATTTCTTATCGGAATTTCGCTCTGTTATGTTTTTCATCCCGAAAATGTGAATTATTTACGTTGATCGATTATGCTTT